>JBNJGZ010000048.1:0-14612 GCA_051748065.1 Bacteroidota bacterium | reverse complement strand
GGAAGTGCAAATTTATAGAAAATTAGTGATACTAAAGCGATATGTTTAAAAAAATTATTCTATCTTTGCACCGCAAAAAATAAAGGGGAAATTACAAAATATGAAACGATTCCCGAAATAATTGGGATGAGTTCCCTCGCATAAGATGACGAAGTAAACATAACACCTATTTAATAAAAATTAATTTTATGAAAACATTTAAAATCACCTTGCTCACTGCAGCCCTGTTTGCCTTCATAGCATGTGGTAATTCTGCTACTAATCAAGATGAATCCCGGCAGTCTGGTAATAATGATCAAACAGAGACGGAAGAGCAGGCTGTGGCAATTTCTGACAATGAAGCTAATAAAAGTAAAGGCTCTGATACAGATGATGATAATGAAGAGGAAAACGATTCCTCAGCAAGTGCTGAGCCTGTACAAATGGATAAGGCTATGTTTTTGGCCAGGGTTTTTGATTATGAAAACAATCCGGAAAAATGGAAATTTAAAGGTGAACGGCCTTGTATTATAGATTTCTATGCAGACTGGTGCGGGCCATGTAAAAAGGTTGAACCTATAATGGAAGATTTAGCCGAGAAATATGAAGGAAAAATTGATATCTATAAAGTTGATACGGATAAACAAAAGGAATTAGCGCAGGTTTTTGGTATTCAAAGCATACCTTCGATCATGTTTTGCCCTAAAGATGGCAAACCAGCCATGTATAAAGGTGCTTTTCCAAAATCCAAATATGAAGAACTATTAAATCAACACTTTGAATTATAAATCACGAAAACAATAAAAATTAGTACAATGGAGCATTTAACAAAACAAACATTTCTTGAAAAAGTATTTAACTTTGAAGAGAATAAAGAATGGAAATTCGAAGGAGACCTTCCATGCATCATAGATTTTTACGCTGACTGGTGTCAGCCATGTAAAATAGTTGCCCCAATCTTAGAAGAACTGGAAAAAGAATACGAAGGTAAAATCAATATCTATAAAATTGATACAGAATCAGAGCAGGAGTTGGCTGCTGCTTTTGGAATTCGCAGTATTCCTTCCATGTTATTTTGCCCGAAAGATGGACAACCGCAAATGGCACAGGGAGCCCTTCCGAAAGAAACACTTATCCAGGCAATTGACGATGTTTTGCTGGGTAAAAAGAAAGAAACTGAATAAACGAAAATTTGATGGTCATACGGCCATTAAGACAGTCAAAAAAGCTTCGCATTACCGCGAGGCTTTTTTTTATTTTATCCTTTTGCGAATTGCTGCTTTTATTACTTTTGCTGCGTATTTCAGGAAAATCCTGAAGGCAAGAACCAATAATATTTTTTAAAATGCAAGTATCCAAAAACAAAACAAAACCGGATACTTTCACTTTCAAACGCTGGAGCAGAAAATCCTACGGTATCTTTCGTTCTTTAGGAGCAGTGGTTCATATCGCCGGTTTATCGCTTGTCATAGCAGCCGGCATGATGCCCAAAAAAGCAGATGCTCAAGATACGGATACGAACTTAACGAATGCTCGTATTGAGATGGATGAAGTCGTAGTTTCAGCACAGCGTAATGAGGTTGTCTATAGTGAGATGGCCCGAATGGTGGAAGTATTGGATGAAGATGAGATTGCACAATTACCCGTGCAAACAATTGATGAATTACTGAATTATGCTATGAATGCAGATATTCGCCAGCGTGGAGGTATGAACGTACAGGCGGATGTTTCCATCAGAGCAGGATCATTCGATCAGGTGATGATCTTATTAAACGGTGTCAACATAACAGACCCACAAACCGGACACCATAACCTGAATATCCCCGTTGATCTTTCCGCTGTAAAACGTATTGAAATTCTTTCCGGACCAGGTTCGCGGATTTTTGGTCCCAATGCATTCAGTGGAGCCATTAACATCATCACAGGTACAAAAAATACCCCTTCCGTAAAAGCAGGATTACACACAGGTCAACATGGGTATGCCAAAGCTACTGCAGTAACTTCACTGAAAACAAACAAGCTTACACATTTTGCCGCTGTTGATTATGCCAGAAGCGACGGATACATAGATAATACAGACTTTGCTATGGGATCTGCATTCTATCAGGCGACATGGAAACCTGCAAAATCGCAAAAAATCGATTTTCAGGCCGGATATAACCAAAAACAGTTTGGAGCCAATAGCTTCTATACGCCGGAATATCCGGATCAGTTTGAAGAGACCCGGACAAAATTTGCCAGTCTGCAATATAAATTCGGAGGCAAAAATAAATGGGAGTTACAAGCATACTGGAGAAGACATCACGACCGGTTTGAACTTTTCCGGGATGAGTCACCGAGCTGGTATCAGCATCATAATTACCACATGACTGATGTTGGCGGATTATCAGCTAATACTGTTATTCCTGTTAGTTTGGGAAAAATTTCTTTAGGAGCTGAGTATCGTGGAGAACAAATTAATAGCAATGTTTTGGGAGAACCCACATCCGATACTACTAATGCTCCGGGAGAAAAGGATGGGTTTTTTACGAAATATAAATACCGGGGCAACCTTAGCGCTTTTGCTGAATATGCAGTAAACTGGAATGATTTCTATGTGGCTGCCGGTCTCATGGCAAATCATAATCCCGAAATCCAACAGAAATTGAAGTTTTTTCCCGGCATAGACGTCAACTATAAAATTAGTCGAAGCCTGCATGTTTTTGCAACAAGTAGTTATGGGATGCGTTTACCGACCTTTACCGATCTCTATTATGAAAGTCCGACCAATATTGGAAATGAAAATTTGAAGCCGGAGGAAAATACTTCCGTGGAAGCCGGAATAAAAATATTACGTAAGAAATTTATGGTGCGTTCCAGTGGCTTTATGCGCTGGGGAACCAATATCATTGATTGGGTGAAATTTAATGAACAAAGTATTTGGCAGACAATGAATTTGACTAGCTTAAATACCAAAGGGTTTTCAATTCAGTCTAAAGTTGATCTTGAAAAGCTCTTTTCCCAAAATATTATCCATTCAGCAACCTTTGATTATAGTTTTGCTCATCAGGAAAAAGAGACAGAAGCTTATATTTCAAAATACGCACTGGATTATTTAAAACATAAAGCAAATATCACACTGAAAACACAATTGCTTACTAATATAAGCCTAAATACTTCCTTTACCTGGCAAGACAGGGCGGGAGGTTTTATATTATATGAGAATGGTGAATATGGAAAAGAAAAAGAATATGATCCGTTTTGGCTTATTGATTTGAGAGTGACATATCATGGACAAAATTGGAATATTTATGCAGACGCCACCAATATGTTGGATAAAACATATTATGATGTGGGTAATGTACCTCAGCCCGGCAGGTTTTTCAGAGTTGGTGTCAATTGGAATATTTCCTGGTAAAAATGTTTGGTTTTCATAAAGCAACATTTATTTGGGTATGCCTACCCCTAAAAACAAAGACAGAAACCAGCTGATTAACAGGCCTTTTTGACAGTCTTTTTTGACAGACAATTATAGAGCCATAACATAAGTTTTGGCTCTATTTATTTTATGCTAAAACAACTTTTTTCGAATTAGTTTTGTCTTTTTCGTGTAACACAAGATTTCCATACAAATAATGCTGTCTAAAAATAACTAAATACTTCCTGATATTTATTCTCAGCAATAGAGACTTACTCAAAATATATTATTTATAATGACATTCTTATTTGGTTTTATCTTGATTTTAAATTATTTTTGTTACATATATGTACTATTTCAAAAATAACATAAATATTTTAATGGAAAATCAAAAGTCCGAACAGGCTAAAACCTGGCAAATGATGCATAACTACGGATATCAAAATTCAATCTGATGAGATCAACATTTTTTACATTTATTTACTTGTTTGTTCTACTTTTCACTTGCCAGAATGTTTATGCCCATTCCAATGATCATAAGGCCAGACAAATCACATTTGTTGAAAACAAAGGGCAATGGGGCGAAAATCCATTGTTTCGTACTCAATTTCATGGTGGTTATGCATATTTTGAAAAAGGACGCATTACCTATGTCGTTAAAGATATGGAAGCTGTATCTGAGCTTTTGGGGTTTAAGATGAAACCCGAAGAATATAAAAAAAGCAATAATCCTGATCCGGATATTGACCACCATGCATATCGCGTAAATTTTGAAGGGGCGAATAAAAATGCATCTGTTGTTCCGGAAGATCAGACGAAGGATTATAATAACTATTATTTAGGAAACGATCGTTCAAAATGGGCTTCCCGGGTTCAGAAATACAAGGAAATAACTTACCGGAAATTATATAATGGAATAAATCTGCGGTTTAATGAGTATAGCGGACATTTAAAATATACCTTTGAAGTTAACCAGGGGGCTGATCCTGATAAAATTAAAATGCAATATGAAGCGGTCAGAAAAATAAAACTTAAGGACAATCGCCTGGTAATTAAAAATTCCGTTCATGATATTGTCGAAATGGAACCTTATGCATATCAACTAATTGATGGGGATACTGTTGATGTAGATTGCAACTTTTCTGTAAATGAAAATGTCGTTTCTTACAATTTACCTAACGGATATGATGAGTCAAAGAAATTATTCATTGATCCGACTTTAGTATTTTCCACATATTCCGGTGCTACTTCTGACAATTGGGGGTATACAGCTACATACGACTCCGAAGGTTATGCTTATGGAGGAGGAACTTCGTTTGGTTCAGGATACCCAACAACAACAGGCGCTTATAGTGAAAACTATAGTTCCGGAGGTTGTGATATGGTGATTACGAAATTTGACTCCACAGGCTCAAATTTATTGTACTCTACCTTTTTAGGTGGTTCCGGCGTTGATGTGCCTCACAGTTTAGTTTGTAATAGTTTTGATGAATTAATAGTACTCGGTACTACAGGGTCATCGAACTTTCCAACTACTGCTTTAGCTTATGATACTACTTTTGCCGGAGGGTCACAATATATACTTACTTCAGTAATTAATTATTTGAATGGTTCAGATATAACACTTACTAAACTTTCCCAAGATGGAACACAGATGGAGAGTTCTTCCTATGTAGGCGGTTCCGGTAATGACGGGTTGAACTCATCTTCGGTTTTACGGCACAATTATGCGGATGAAGTTAGAGGTGAAGTAATGGTTGACAAAAATGATGATATATATGTTGCTTCATCTACCAATTCAATGGATTTTCCGGTAACGGGAAATGCTCTGCAACAATCCAATCACGGTGGTCAGGAAGGTGTTGTGTTTAAAATGTCAGCATCGCTGAATGATATGTTATGGTCTACTTATCTTGGTGGATCAGATGATGATGCAGTATATAATATTTCTGTAGAAGAACAATCGGGAATTTATATTGGAGGAGGTACTACTTCTGATGATTTTCCTGTCACTATTGGGGCGCACCAGTCTTCATTTCAGGGAGGAAGTGCCGATGGATTTGTTACCAAAATAAATAACGATGGAAGCCAAATCCAGGCATCTACTTATTATGGTTCGGACAAGTATGACCAGGTTTATTTTGTTGATACAGACTTAAAAGGAAATATTTACGTATTAGGACAAACCGGTGCTCTTGGTAATACATTTATTTACAATGCGCCCTGGAACCAGCCAGGAGGAGGGCAGTTTGTCAGTCAGCTTACAAAAAGTCTTGATGATTGGGTCTTTTCTACAGCTTTTGGTAATGCCAGTAATCTGGAACCGGACATTTCCCCGACTTCATTTATGGTTGATTATTGTGGCAGTATTTATATTGCTGGCTGGGGAGGAGGACTCAATAATTTCGGCGGCACTTCCGGATTACCCGTGACATCAAATGCATTTCAAACGACTACTGATAATAATGATTACTATTTTATGGTATTAGAGCAGGATGCTCAAGACTTGCAATATGCTTCTTTTTTCGGAGGAACGCAAAACACAGGCGAACATGTAGATGGTGGCACTAGCAGATTTTCTAAGAAAGGAGCAATTTATCAGGCTATTTGCAGTGGCTGTGGTGGATATTCTGATATGCCGACATCGACTAACGCCTGGTCTTCTACCAATAATAGCTCAAATTGTAATCTGGCTGTGGTGAAATTTGACTTTGATGTGAAAGCTGTAATTGCTGACTTTAAAAGACCCTATTCAGGATGTGCACCTTATACGATACAGACTGAAAACCGTTCTTTTAGCTCGGGAACGAACACATATTACCTCTGGGACTTTGGCGATGGCGACACTGCGATGACTTACGAACCAACTCATACATATACCCAGAAAGGAACATATGAAATCACCCTCACTGTTGTAGATTCGACTTCTTGCAATATCAGTGACAGTACGAAATTTAAAGTAATGGTACTGGGAAATGACGTTGATACTTTGCCTGATGTTGATGTTTGTAAAGGTGACTCGGTACAAATTGGTATTTCGCCTTATAATGATCCATCACTGACTTATGAGTGGAGTCCGACCGTATGGCAGGGAAGTACTACTTTTATGCCATCCGGCAATATCCATAAATCGCAAACAAAAGTTTTGCCAAGAAATGATACAACTTTTTACTTAACAATAGATAATCAGGTATGCAAAGATACCCTGGTTCAATATGTTAATGTTATTGATATACAAGCGGATGCAGGGCCTGACCTTGAGGTTTGTGACAGTGTTGTGACAATCCACGGACAGGGAAACGGGGCAAACCTTCAGTATATATGGTCTGATACAGCTTCTTTTACAGATACCCTTAACAAAGATTTAACCAGTGGAACATTTGAATATGACATGGATCAAACAGGGAATTTGTTTTTGAAAGTAACGGATGGGAAATGTTCTGATATAGACACGATGAATGTGGATTTTCTGATCAATATTCAAGACTCATTATCAAATCCGACCTGCCATGGAGATTGTGATGGAAGAATTTCGGTGACTGCCAGCGGAGGAAAATCACCATATTCCTATCATTGGAGTAACGGACAAACCGGTAACCTTATTGATAATTTATGCGCCGGTGATTATTCGGTTAAAGTATATGATGACGACTCCTGTCTGGCAGTTAAAAATTTCAAGATTTCTGAACCGGCAGAAATAAAAAATGACTTCCAGATTACAAATGCTCCATGTGAAGAAGTTTGTATCGGTGAAATTAATACAAATACTTCCGGGGGAATAAAACCTTATGACTATCAGTGGAGCAGTGGCGGATCTGCTGCAACAGAAAGTCAGCTTTGCGTTGGAAATTATCAGGTTACTGTAACGGATAACAATGGTTGTAAAACAACTGACACTGTCGAAGTGGAAAATGCTTCGGAAGGTATTGACTTTAGTGCCTGGGCAGATAAAGATACCATTTATCAGGGAGAGTCAACAACAATTCATGTCAACGACACCTTAAACTATAATTATAGTTGGAGCCCCGGCGCATCGCTGGAGAATCCTTCATCGCCTTCCACTAAAGCTTCACCTATGAAAACAACAACCTATGTAGTAACCATTACAGATCAATATGGATGTGTTTTTAAAGATAGCGTCACTATTCATGTTAAGGAAGTTAAATGCGGAGAACCTTATATTTTTGTTCCTAATGCTTTTTCTCCGGATGGCGACGGGAAAAACGATGTGTTATATGTTAGAACCCAAATTGCAGATGAGATATATTTTGCAGTTTATAACCGTTGGGGTGAAAAAGTATTTGAAACAGAAGACAAAAACAAAGGCTGGGACGGAACAATTAATGGAAAAAAAGCAGAACAAGGTGTTTATGTATACAGGCTCCATGTTTTATGTTTTACCGATGAGATTTTTGAAAAAAGTGGAAATGTAACATTGATACGATGAAACGACGATTCCTGATATTGATTATTTTGTTGATGCAAAGTGTTATTACTTTTGCCCAGGACATCCATTTCTCACAATTCAAGAATACTCCGGTTATGATCAATCCGGCAAACACCGGGTTTTTTGAAGATGCTCATCGATTTGTTCTTAATAGCCGTTCTCAATGGAGTTCCGTGACAGTGCCATACAGAACCTATTCGTTTAGTTATGATATGCAACCGGCCTACCGATTGTTGCAAAATGACATGCTGGGAGTTGGTCTCTGGATGTATGGAGATAAGGCCGGAGACTCCGAATTGGGAACCATCCAGGCCAGTATTAGTCTTTCTTATATTTTTAGCCTGAACGAAAAAGATAACAACTATTTGAGTTTTGGATTTATGGGCTCATGGGCTGAGCGCAGCATGAATTATAATGAACTTTATTTTGATCAGCAGTTTAA
The DNA here is from genome assembly GCA_051748065.1 of Bacteroidota bacterium. Taxonomy (GTDB): domain Bacteria; phylum Bacteroidota; class Bacteroidia; order Bacteroidales; family PWNQ01; genus PWNQ01. The sequence continues at coordinate 6,347 of JBNJGZ010000048.1, read as the reverse complement.
TGGTGAATTTTATGATCCTTCCCTATACTCAGGAGAGGAGACCGGTGGCAAATCTTTTAATTATTTTGATTTTAATCTGGGAACACACTGGAAGTATAAACCGGAAAAGGAGCGATATTACAATCTGGGATTAAGCTTAAATCATATAACACAACCCCGGCAGTCTTTTAAGGATGATAACACGAATCGTCTTCCGGTCAAGGGAATATTTTACGGGGATATGTCTTTGCCGTTAATGCAGGATCACAGTTTAATCCCCGGCTTTATGTCTGCTTTTCAGGGAGCGGCTGCTGAAGTTGTTTTAGGCTCTGCTTATAAATATGTTATGTCCTCTAAAAGAATGACTTATTCAGCTTTACAATCCGGTGTGTATTATCGATTCGGAGATGCCATTATTCTAACTACTGCTCTGGAATATCAACGCTGGCATTTAGGCATCAGCTATGATATTAATGTTTCGGATTTATACAATTCCAGCCAGGGAAGAGGAGGCTTTGAACTTTCATTGAGCTATAAGCTGCCTCGGAAAGATATAAACAGAAGAGAAGTTATCCCTTGTCCGATTTTTTAATTTTAGAATGAACAGTTCAAAACGCGCACACAAACTTTTACCAGGTAACTGTGTTAAACAGAAATTGGCAATATGATTAACATGACAATTCTTCTTACTTTTAAAATCAATGTATATTTATGAAGAAATATCTCCTTGTCTTAGTTTTGATGTTGCTGTTTGCTTGTGGTCTCCAGGCACAGGATGCCAGAGAATTAAAGGAGCAAGGTTTTCAGGCCTATGAAAATGGCCGCTTTAATTTGGCAATAAACTTTTTAGAGGAAGCACAACAAGCAGGTGCCGAAGGAGATACTGTTCTTTTTGTGTTGGCTGAAGCAAAGCGACAGGTTTATGATTGCAAGAATGCTTTGAATCTATATCTGGAATTAATAAATACCACAAAAGATAAATATCCGGAAGCCCACTTTTATGCGGGTTTATTGCATAAAAACCAAAAGCAATATGAAAAAGCATCTGAGCAGTTTCTTGAATATTCATTGTTAAATGATAAAACATTTAGCGAGGCTCGTGTTTCAGAAGAATTAAAGTCATGTTCATTAGCGCCCCAATTAATTGAAGACTCGCTGAATGTCAGTATTGAACAACCCGGTAAAGATATAAATTCACCTTATACCGATTTTGGAGCTGTTCAGCGTCCTGATGAAAAAATCTATTTCTCAAGTCTCAGACCTACAGACAAGTCAGGGGATTCCGGTATAATGCCAAAAGATTTTCAAACAGACATTTATATTTCCCGGATTTCAGCAGCAGGCTATAAACCGGCTAAAGTTTGGAATTCTCCTGTCAATAAAAGAAAAGATCATACTGCCAATATTAATTTTAGCCGCGAAGGGCAGACTATGTATTTTACCAGATGCGACAGAGTGAAAGGAGAGATGATATGCGAATTGTTTTTCAGCCATAAAGAAGGTAAAAGCTGGTCGAAACCGGAGAAGCTTCCCGGTATTATAAATGCTGAAGATGCTACAACAACTCATCCTTTTCATGCGGTAACTTCAGGACAAGAAGTTTTGTATTTTTCCTCAGACAGAGAAGGCGGTCAGGGAGGAATGGATATCTGGTACTCTATTATCCAGGATGATGAATATACTACTCCTGTCAACCTGGGAGCAACTATTAATACAGAAGGAGATGAAATTACTCCTTTTTATGATCAGAAAGACAGCACGCTATATTTTAGTTCTGACTGGCATGCCGGGCTGGGCGGGTTTGATATTTTCTCTTCCAATGGAGGTTTCGCCAGTTGGACAGAGCCTGAAAATATTGGTTATCCGCTGAATTCCCCGGCCAACGATTTATATTTTACAATGAATGAAAACGAATACAGTGGCTATATTACTTCCAACCGCGTTGGATCTTATTTTATTACAAATCAGAATTGTTGTAATGATATCTTTTATTATGAGTTTCTACCGGAAGAAAAAGATACTGCTAAAACTTCAAAAACTGATTCTGCTGACATCGTAATCAGCAGAACAAAACAATTACTGCCGGTTACTATTTATTTCGATAATGATAAACCGAAACCCGCAAAAACAGAAGATACAACAACTAAGCGGGTAGATGAATTGATTAAGGCTTATGCTCAACAGAAAGATACGTACCTCAAGAATTATATCAAAGAGGAATCCGCTCAAAGTGCAGAACACAAAAAAAATATGCAGGCGTTTTTTGATTCGATAAGCAGGAGCCAGATGCAACTGGATAGTTTAGTAGACTCTTTATATAAAATATTAAACTCAGGCCAGGATATTTTCCTGATAGTTCAGGGATATGCCAGCCCGCTAACAAGCAAGGAATATAATTTGAAATTATCAAAACGCCGCATAGTTGCCTTAAGTAATTATCTGGAAGAAGCCAAAGATCAAAAGCTTAAATCATTTTTGAATTCCACTGACAGCACAAACGCACAATTGAAAATTTATTCTGAACCCATGGGAGAAGTTTCCTCACAAAACATCAGTGATAATCCTGCTGATAAGCGTAATTCTGTGTACAGTTTAGCCGCAGCAAAAGCCCGTAAAATCGTGATCAATGATGTGAAAAAAAACAAAGGGGGGGCTAAATCAGATTTTGATTTGTCTGATATTGACGTTGAAAATAGAGATATAAAAGTCCACCTTAATCGAAAAAACAAGAATCAATTATATGAAGTAAATATTAAAAACAACTCGTCTGAAGAGGTATTTATTGAAAATATTGATGTAGATAAGTTTAAAATTTCTCATTACATTAATTCACGTAAAATTTTAGCCGGAGAACAAACAAAAATTTATTTTCAGATTGTATCAGATAATAAACGGGAATGGCAGGAAAAAATCAAAATTTATTTTCATGGAAATTCCAAACCGTTGACATTAAATATTTCTGTATATAAGGGCGATTAATAAAAGAGCTGTCGAAAGTTATTTTCAGGAGTATTAAGGGGTTAAAATATGTTAAGCTTTCTTTTGTTGGACAGAAATTTTGTATCTTCGTCCTTTATATAAACGTGAATGGTATTCCTAAGTTTAGCGATAACAATATTGAAATAAATCCTAAGTTATTTATTAGACTAATAAAAAATAATAATTTATTGTTTATATGGATTAATAATAATGATTCACACAAAATTTGTAAAAAAGCGAATAAAGGAAGCATTAATGATCAATTAACATAGATAAAATTTGATATATATTATGAAGAAAAAAATAACTGCATTACTTCTGATTTCTTTTCTATTAACGGTTGGGTTTGCTTACCAGCCGGATGGAGAGAAAGAAGATCGGGATAAAAAAGAAAAAATTATAGCGCAGTCTGTATTACTTACTTTAAATACTGGTCATTTTTTAGACAAGAAAATTGATGATGATTTTTCATCTCTTGTTTTTGATATGTATATAGAAAGAATGGATCCTACTAAAAAATTTTTACTCCGCCAGGATATTGAAAAACTAAGCAATTGGAAAGAGAAAATAGATGATCAGATAAAATATGCTGAATTTGATTTTTTCAACGAATCAGTAAAGATTATTGAGAAGCGGATAAAGGAGGCTGATTCCATTTATAATGAAGTGCTTGATGAGCCATTCGATTTTGATAAACAGGAAAAAGTTGAATTGGATCCTGATAAAAATGCCTTTGCCGGCAATCGGGAAGAGTTGAAGGAAGATTGGCGTAAAGCACTAAAATATCAAACTTTGGTACGGATTAAAAATATGATGGACCAACAGGAGAAAGCTGAAGAGCGTCAGGATAGTACTTATGAGGAGAAAAGCTTTGAAGAAATGGAGAAAAAAGCCAGGGAAAAAGTTAGAGAACGACAGGAAAATTGGTTTGAAAATTTAAACCAACTGGAGCGAAAAGACCGTTTTTCGTCATATTATAATGCTATAGCTCATTCTTATGGGCCTCATACGGGTTATTATCCTCCTAAAGACAAAGAGAATTTTGACATTAATATGTCCGGAAAATTAGAAGGTATTGGAGCTCAGCTTACAAGACGAGACGGGTATATTACTGTTACGCGGATTGTTCCGGGCAGTGCCTCCTGGAAACAAGGCGATCTGGCATCCGGAGACAAAATATTAAAAGTTGCTCAGGAAGATGAAGAGCCTGTGGATGTCGTTGGGATGCGTCTGGATGATGTGGTTCAGCTTATCCGGGGAGAAAAAGGAACTGTAGTTACACTTACAGTAGAAAAACCTGATGGAGCTATTGATGAAATCCCGATTGAACGAGATGTAGTTGTTTTGGAAGAAACCTATGCCCGATCAACCGTTCTGCAAAACGAAGGTGAAGACCATAAAACAGGCTATATCCATTTGCCTAAGTTTTATGTGGATTTTAACGATAAAAACGGGCGCCGCTGTTCCGAAGATGTGGAGAAAGAACTGGAAAAGTTGAAAGATGAAAATATTGACGGATTAATTCTGGATTTGCGGAATAATGGAGGAGGCTCTTTACCCGATGTTGTTAAAATAGCCGGGCTATTTATTAATAAAGGTCCTGTTGTTCAAATTAAAGGTAATAGCGGAGACCCCAGGATACTTAAAGATCGTAAACGCGGAACAGATTATGACGGCCCCTTAATGATAATGGTCAACCAGGGGAGTGCCAGTGCCAGTGAAATTCTTGCTGCAGCTATGCAGGATTATGGCCGCGCAGTGGTTGTGGGAAGCCCTTCAACCTTTGGAAAAGGAACTGTACAACGATTTTTTGATCTGGATCGTGTGATAGGAAATACGGAATATGATCAATATAAACCGTTAGGATCGGTTAAACTGACCACGCAAAAATTCTATCGTATCAATGGCGGAGCTACACAATTAAAAGGAGTTACACCTGATATTGTGCTTCCCGACCGCTATAAATATGTAGATGTAGGTGAAAAAGAAATGGATAATGCCATGCCATGGTCGAAAATTGAAAGCCTTGAATATGAATCATGGCCAATGTCTTATAATATTGATAAAGCAAAAAAGAAAAGTCGTAAAAGAGTGAAAAAAAGTTCCGTATTTAACCTGATTGATGATAATGCAAAAAGAATACAAGATAACAGGGAGAATACACAAAAGACGCTAAATCTGGAAGAATTTATTAAAGAACAGGAGGAATTACAGCAAGCTTCAAAAGAGCTTCGCGAAGCAAGGAAAAAAGCAGCTCCGATCAATGTCCATTATTTAGTAGAAGATAAAAACAGCTTCGAACAAGATACTCTGAAACAAGAGCGCTTTGAAAAATGGAAGAAAGATCTCAAAAAAGATGTTCACCTTGAAGAAGCTCTTCATATTATGGAAGATATTAAAATGAAAGAATAAACTAAACTTATTTTTTTACAACCTGAACAAAAAGATCATCCAGATTGACAACATCCCCGGCGATGATCTTTTTGCGCTTCCGGGTTTCCGGAATGCCATTGACTTTTACCTGGCCATCTTCTACAACAGCTTTTGCCATACCTCCGGACTCAACCCAGTTTAAAGCTTTTAATAGTTGGATAAGCTGAATGTATTCAGTTTCTATGATAAATGTTTCCATTCTGCAAAATTAATCAATTTCGAAAGGTTTTGTTTTGTAATATAAAACCTTTGTTAGACTGGCTAATAGAATAGCTTCACTACAAATAGTTCAGGTAAACAGCGTTAAAGAATATTATCGAAATTCGTGAATAAATACTTATTTTTGCACATAACTAAAAAGAGAACTTATGAGTAGACCATTGATATTAGTTACCAATGATGATGGTATAAACGCTGCCGGTGTAAATGCTCTGGCGGATTTTGTCAGCGAAATAGGAGATGTAGTTGTTGTGGCGCCTGACCAACCACGTTCAGGACAAAGCCATTCTATTACGATTGAAATACCACTAAAATATCAGCGGTTAAACCGGGAATCGAAATATCCATTATATACATGCAATGGAACGCCGGTAGATGCTGTGAAAATTGCTACTCATTATATTCTTGACAGAAAACCTGATTTGCTCGTTTCCGGCATTAATCATGGGTCCAACTCATCAGTGAATATTATATACTCCGGAACAGTTGCTGCTGTACTTGAAGGGGCAATGGGCGGGATCCCATCCATTGGTTTTTCGTTGTTGGATTATTCTCCGTTTGCCGACTTTCAGCCGGCAAAACCTTATGTGCAAAATATTGTTAACAAGGTGCTTGAAGAAGGGTTACCCGAAGGAACAGCATTAAATGTTAACTTTCCATATACGAATAAAAAACCACTTAAAGGCATGAGAGTATGCCGGCAAGCTAAGGCCAACTGGGAAGAAGATTTTGAAATT
>JBNJGZ010000047.1:0-15019 GCA_051748065.1 Bacteroidota bacterium | reverse complement strand
AAATTGATAATGTAAGTATTATAAATCTTGATCGGTTTACAATGCAAGCTATTAAATAATTATTTGGAAAAAACTTTGCTTTTTGTTGAGACATTATTTTGTTAGATTTTAGTACATCATCTGTTGCGTTGGCGGCGACGGGCCTTCAATCTGCTTAATTAATGAATTATTCTGTAGTCCCTTATTCCTCTTCACAGGTCTAAAAATGATTAAATATGACAAACCTATTAACCGTTTTATTTGTTAAGCTTCATGGATAGCAAGTCAAAAGAATAGTTGAGCAATACGAAAGCAGGAAATAGATTGTTTATTCAGAAGACAGTTTAGCCTGCAACTCTAAAAAATTGAACTATTAGTTTATTTCAAACGTGTTATTTCAAACATCAATTAATCAGATAGATATGTTTCATTGGTTAATTTTTGTGTGATCAAGGGATAATGTAGGCTAAAGATTAAGGAATTAAATTTTACAAATATCCTGTAAAATCTTAACTTTGTTGAGCAGATAGGATTTAATTGTATTCGTTATGATAAATTTAAAAAATACAGGGCTTTATACAGATTTTTACGAGCTGACCATGGCTCAGGGATATTTTCTTAACGGGATGCATAAGAAGCAGGCAACCTTTGATTACTTCTTCCGGAAAAATCCGTTCCATGGAGGTTATGTTATTTTTGCCGGGTTGTCTGATTTTTTGGATGAGTTGCAGGCCTTTCAATTTGATCAGGATGCGTTAAACTACTTAAAAGCAAAGGGTTTTCAAGATCCGTTTTTGGAATATTTAGCTGATTTTCGTTTTCGCGGGGACATTTATTCATGTAAAGAGGGAGAAATTGTTTTTCCACTGGAACCTATTCTCAGGGTAGATGGTAACATCATAGAAGCTCAGTTGATAGAATCCATGCTGTTAAATATATTGAACTTCACTTCTTTAATTGCTACTAAAGCAGTTCGCATTCGGCATGAAGCCGGAGAGCGGAAGTTTGCCGACTTTGGATTACGCAGGGCGCAAGGTTTGGGTAGTGTTTATGCTTCAAAAGCGGCAATCATAGGAGGAGCAAACTCAACCTCCAATGTATTTGCAGGAGCCGAATATGATATACCGCTTAGCGGAACGATGGCACATAGCTGGGTGCAAAGCTTTGATACGGAAATTGAAGCATTTCGTGCTTATGCATCTATTTATCCGGATACTTGCACCTTATTAATAGACACTTATGATACACTCAATATAGGATTAAAAAATGCAATAACTATCGCTAAAGAACTGGAAGCTAAAGGACACAAATTAAAAGGTGTAAGGCTTGACAGTGGCGATTTGGCTTATTTGTCAAAAGAAGTACGGAAAATATTGGATCAACAGGGCCTTGAATATGTCAATATCGTAGCCTCTAATCAGTTGGATGAATATTTGATACGGTCTTTAAATCTTCAAAAAGCCCCAATTGATGTTTTTGGTGTTGGTACAAGATTGATAACCGGTGCAACGGATGCTGCGCTTGATGGAGTTTATAAGATGTCCGAATATGACGGTGAGTCAAGATTAAAGATATCCGATAATATTACTAAGCTATCATTGCCGGGGAAGAAAAATGTGATCCGGTATTTTAATTCCGTAAACCAATTTTATGCTGATGCTGTTATCCTTGAAGATGAAAAAGAAATTCGTGAAATGATTCATCCGCATTACAAGGATAAAAGATGCCGGTTGCAAGATATGGATTACGAAACACTACTTTTGCCCGTTATGATTCAAGGGGAAAGAAAAATAAAAGCTCAGGATACCGAAGAAATTGCAGAATTTGTTCGTGACCGGCTTTTAGGGCTGGATGGGTCCATTACCAGACTCGAAAACCCGCATATATACAAAGTAGGGTTAAGTAATAAACTAATGAAATTAAGAGACTCAATTGCATTTGATAAACAAATTAACGGAGGATAACTATGGAAGCTTTACTTATTGTAGACGTTCAGAATGATTTTTGTCCCGGAGGAGCATTAGCTGCTCCAAATGGTGATGAGGTTGTTCCGGTAATTAACCAATTAATGGATAAATTCAAACTCGTTGTGGCATCAAAGGACTGGCACCCTGAGGAGTCGGTGCATTTTGAAAAATGGCCAAAACATTGTATAAAAAATACCCATGGAGCAGAATTTCACCCGGATCTGAATACGGATAAAATTGATAAGATCTTCCTAAAAGGTACGGAAGGTGAAGACGATGGCTATTCCGCCTTAGAAGCAACCAATGTGGATGCGGAAGAATTCTTGAAAGAACAAAAAGTAAACAGGGTATATATCAGTGGGCTTACAACGGATTATTGTGTTAAGGATACGGCCATAAGTGTTGCGAATGCCGGCTTTGATACGTATGTTATAGAAGATGCGATCCGGGCTGTGAATGTAAATCCCGGCGACGGCGAAAAAGCCATAAGGGAAATGAAAGATGCAGGTTGCCATATTGTTAAATCAGATAATCTAAAATAAAATACCCAAATAAAAACCAAAATAATTAGAGATATGGATTACAAAGAAATTGTTAAAACACTTGGAGATAATGCCGAATATCTCCTCGAGCACAAGAGTAAAACGATAGATAAAAGCAGGTTGCATTTACCGGGCCCGGATTTTATTGACAGGGTTCTTTATCATTCCAATCGCAACCCTAAGGTATTAAGGAATTTGCAGAGCACATTTGATCATGGCCGTTTAGGGGGAACAGGTTATTTATCTATCCTTCCTGTTGATCAGGGGATTGAGCATACTGCAGGAGCCTCTTTTGCCCCCAATGCAGATTATTTCGATCCGGAAAATATCGTAAAACTGGCAATTGAAGGGGGAGCTAATGCTGTCGCTTCAACAGTGGGTGTTTTAGGCTCTGTAGCTCGTAAATATGCGCATAAAATTCCGTTTATCGTAAAAATCAATCACAATGAGCTTTTAACTTACCCGAACACGTATGATCAGATTCCTTTTGGCAGTGTAGAAGAGGCCTGGGAAATGGGTGCAGCCGGTATCGGGGCTACCATTTACTTTGGTTCTCCGGAGTCCAACCGTCAGATCGTCGAAATTTCACAGGCGTTTGAACGTGCTCATGAATTGGGAATGTATACCGTGTTATGGTGCTATTTACGCAATAATGAATTTAAACGTGACAAGGATTATCACCTGGCGGCGGATACCACAGCTCAGGCCAACCATTTAGGTGTTACAATACAGGCTGATATTATCAAGCAAAAACTTCCTGTGAATAATGGCGGATTTAAAGAAATAGGTTTTGCTAAGACTAATGAAAAAATGTATACGGAACTGGCAACCGAACATCCTATTGATCTCACACGTTACCAGGTAATTAATAATTATATGGGCCGTTCAGGTCTGATAAATTCCGGAGGAGCCTCGAAAGGCGAGACTGATCTGGCGGATGCTGTAGCTACAGCAGTTATTAATAAACGTGCCGGTGGAATGGGATTGATCAGCGGACGGAAAGCCTTCCAAAAACCTTTGAAAGAAGGCGTGGAACTCCTGAATGCTATACAGGATGTGTATCTCTGTAATGATATTGACATTGCCTAATTTGCAAAAACCGATTAAAACTTTACATAGCATAAAAAAGGCTATTGACATTGCGTCGATAGCCTTTTTTATGATTAGTAAACCGAAGTTTTACTTCTTATGCTTGTGTTTGTCCTCCGGGACTCATGTTCATCGGAGGTGCCTGATTATTAGGCTCACTTTCTTCAATTTCTCCATGCATGGATTCAAACTTCTTGATGTTGTCGGATAATGCCCGCAAAAGACGTTTAGCGTGATGTGGTGTAAGCACAATCCGGGATTTCACTTTTGCTTTAGGGGCTCCCGGCATCATACGGATAAAGTCGATCACAAATTCCGAATTGGAGTGATTGATGATAGTAAGGTTCGAATATGTTCCTTCTGCAACATCTTCTCCCAATTCAATATTGATTTGATTGGGATCGCGCTTTTTATTTTGGTTTTCATCCATAACTGTAAAGATTTAATGTTAGCTATTGTCTGAGTCTTCAAGGGTTTGATCCTCTTGATTATATTCAGACTGTTCTTTTAGTTTGTCATATTCTTCTTGTGAGCCGACAATAATGTCGCTATAATCTCTCAGACCGGTACCGGCAGGTATTTTATGTCCAACGATCACGTTTTCTTTCAGACCCTGCAATTCATCAACTTTGGCATTAACGGCTGCTTCCGTAAGTACTTTGGTAGTTTCCTGGAAGGAAGCTGCAGATATAAAGCTTTTCGTTTGCAGCGAAGCTTTAGTGATTCCCTGTAAGACCTGTTTTGCTGTTGCAGGTTGTGTTTCGCGGGCCTGAACAAGCGTTTTGTCTTGCCTTCTCAACATGGAATTTTCTTCACGTAGCTTTCTTGCACTCACAATTTGACCTGCTTTTAAGTTACCAGAATCACCGGGCTCTTCCACAACTTTTTTGTTAAATATCCAGTCATTCTCAGCCTGAAAGTCTGTTTTCTCAACGATTTCGCTTTCCAGAAAGCGAGTATCGCCGGGATCACTGATTTCTACCTTACGCATCATCTGTCTGACAATGACTTCAAAGTGTTTGTCATTGATTTTTACTCCCTGCAGGCGATATACTTCCTGAACTTCGTTGACAATGTATTCCTGAACCTTTGTTGGTCCTTTAACAGATAAAATGTCTGCAGGTGTCATAGCTCCATCCGATAATGGTGTTCCAGCTTTAACAAAGTCATTTTCCTGTGCAAGAATTTGCTTAGAAGTTGGGATGAGGTATTTTTTTGATTCCCCTGTTTTAGAAGTAATAACAACCTCACGGTTTCCGCGCTTCAGTTTTTTACTAAAAGATACAACACCATCAATCTCTGAAACTGTTGCCGGATCTGAAGGGTTCCTTGCTTCAAACAATTCGGTTACACGGGGTAAACCTCCCGTAATGTCACCGGATTTTCCTAATGCACGCGGGATTTTACAAAGAGATTCTCCCGGGTTAACGGTATCACCTTCATCTACGCTAAGGTGAGCACCCACAGGCAAGTCAAAGACTTTAACAAGCTCGTCGTTGCTGTCATAAATTTGTATAGACGGATTTTTCGAACGACGACGTGTTTCAATTATAACTTTTTCTTTATATCCTGTCTGCTCATCTGAAATGACTTTGAAGGTTTCTCCTTCAACAACATTTTTAAATTTGACGGTTCCTTTAACGTCCGAAATAATCAGTGCGTTATACGGATCCCATTCACAGATAACCTCACCTTTTTTAACAGAGTCACCGTCATCTTTATAAAGTTGAGAACCATAAGGAATGTTATGAGATGCTAATACTACATTTGTGTTTGGGTCGATCAGGCGTAATTCAGCAGAACGACCTACCACGATTTTATAGGTATTGTCATTTTTATCTTTGTAATCTACTGCACGCAGTTCATCTATCTCAATGTAAGCATCACTTTTTGCTGTGATATTGTTTTCAACAGCGATATTCGATGCCGTACCACCTACGTGGAAGGTACGTAGTGTAAGCTGAGTACCTGGTTCACCGATTGATTGGGCCGCAATAACACCAACAGCTTCTCCTCGTTCAGCCATTCTACCTGTAGCCAGATTACGTCCATAGCATTTGCTACATACACCTGATTTGGACTCACATGTTAATACGGATCTTATCTCTACAGTTTCAATATTGGCATTTTCAATATTACGGGCAATAATTTCCGTGATTTCTTTACCTGATGATACGATCAGCTCACCGGTGTGCGGGTTGAAAACGTCATGAATGGATACACGACCCAAAATACGGTCATATAAAGTTTCTACAATTTCTTCATTACGTTTAAGGGCAGTTGCGGAAAGGCCTCTTAATGTACCACAGTCTTCCTCTGAAATAATTACATCCTGAGAAACATCAACCAGTCGACGTGTTAGATATCCCGCATCGGCTGTTTTCAGGGCTGTATCGGCAAGACCTTTACGTGCTCCGTGCGTTGAAATAAAGTACTCAAGTACTGAAAGTCCTTCTTTGAAGTTAGATAAAATAGGGTTCTCAATAATTTCAGCACCGGTAGTACCAGATTTTTGTGGCTTAGCCATTAATCCACGGATACCTGATAGCTGACGAATTTGTTCTTTTGAACCACGAGCACCGGAATCCAACATCATAAAAACAGGATTAAAGCCTTGCTTATCTTCTGTAAGTTGCTTCATGAGCCTGTTTGTCAAATGCGAGTTCGTATGTGTCCAAATGTCGATAATTTGATTGTAACGCTCGTTGTTAGTAATGAATCCCATGTTATAGTTATTCATTACTTCATCAACTTCTTCGTGAGCCTTTGCGATCATTTCTTCTTTTATTTTTGGAATGATCACATCACCGATATTAAATGAAAGTCCACCTTCATATGATAAGCGGTAGCCCATCTCTTTAATATTGTCAAGGAATTCAACTGTTTTCTTGTTATCCGTTTTCTTGAGTAGGTCTCCAATTATATCCCGGACAGATTTTTTGGTTAATAACCGGTTAATAAATCCGTATTCTTTTGGAACAACTTCGTTAAATAAAACACGTCCAACAGTTGTTTCGATGATTTCTTTTTTGAATCCGCCGTTGTCTTCATCCGGAATTTCAACACGCACATTGATTATGGCATGCATATCCAGACGATTTTCATTAAAACCGATGATCACTTCTTCAGGCGAATAAAAAGTAGAACCTTCTCCTTTTACCGGGTTTTCCGGAATACTTTTTCTGCTTTTTGTCAAATAATAAAGTCCCAATACCATATCCTGTGATGGTACAGTAACGGGAGCTCCATTGGCCGGGTTTAAGATGTTATGCGAGGACAACATCAAAATTTGGGCTTCTAAAATTGCGGCGTTGCCTAATGGAACATGCACAGCCATCTGGTCACCGTCAAAGTCAGCGTTAAAAGCTGTACATGCTAACGGGTGCAATTGTATGGCTTTTCCTTCAATTAGTTTTGGTTGAAATGCTTGTATCCCTAAACGGTGAAGGGTAGGAGCACGGTTGAGCAGAACGGGGTGACCTTTTAATACATTTTCCAGGATATCCCAGACAACAGGGTCTTTACGGTCTACGATTTTCTTGGCTGATTTTACGGTCTTAACAATTCCGCGTTCTAACATTTTGCGGATAATAAACGGTTTAAACAATTCGGAAGCCATTTCCTTAGGAATTCCGCATTCGTTAAGTCTCAGTTCCGGGCCTACAACAATAACAGAACGTCCGGAATAGTCAACACGTTTTCCTAAAAGATTTTGACGGAAACGTCCTTGCTTGCCTTTCAGGCTGTCGCTTAATGATTTGAGCGGACGATTGGAGTCTGTTTTTACAGCATTCGATTTTCTGGAGTTATCGAACAGGGAGTCAACGGATTCCTGAAGCATACGTTTTTCATTACGTAAAATCACATCAGGAGCTTTGATCTCCATAAGTCTTTTCAGACGGTTATTTCTGATGATAACCCTTCTGTACAGATCATTCAGGTCGGAAGTAGCAAAACGGCCACCGTCCAGAGGTACTAAAGGTCTGAGATCGGGTGGTATGACCGGAACTACTTTCATAACCATCCATTCAGGACGGTTTTCTTTTCTTTTATGCGAATCCCTGAAAGCTTCAACTACACGCAGACGCTTTAAAGCATCTTTTTTACGTTGTTGAGAGGTTTCGGTATTTGCTTTATGGCGCAGAGTAAATGATAATTCATCAAGGTCAAGGCGGGACAAGAGGTCATGAATGGCCTCAGCACCCATCTTAGCAATGAATTTATCCGGATCGGATTCGTCAAGGTATTGGTTTTCCACAGGGATTTTTTCCATGTGTTCAAAATATTCTTCCTCAGTGAGAAAGTCCATATAATTGACTCCGTTTTCTGCGGCAGCTCCGGCATTAATTACAACATACCGTTCGTAATAAATGATAGAGTCAAGTTTTTTGGATTGCAGGCCTAAGAGTGCCCCTAATTTATTGGGCAATGAACGAAAAAACCATATATGCGCAACGGGGACAACAAGTTCGATGTGTCCCATGCGTTCGCGTCGTACTTTTTTCTCTGTAACTTCTACACCACAGCGGTCACAAACAATACCTTTGTAGCGGATACGCTTGTATTTACCGCAGTGACATTCGAAGTCTTTAACCGGCCCAAAAATACGCTCACAAAATAAACCATCACGTTCGGGTTTATAGGTTCTGTAGTTGATTGTTTCCGGCTTTAGTACTTCGCCATGGGAATGTTCATAAATCAACTCCGGCGATGCTATGCTTAGAGTTATTTTAGAAAAATCGTTTCTTAATAGATTTGAATCATTTCTGAAAGCCATATTCGGATACTTTATTGCTTGCTGTTAATATAAAGGATTGCTCCTGTTAACTATTTATCGAAGTCGATATTCATTCCAAGTCCATTCAGTTCGTGAACGAGTACTTTGAATGATTCCGGGATACCGGGTTTGATCATGTTTTGTCCTTTGACAATGGATTCATAAACTTTGGCTCGTCCATTGACATCATCAGATTTGACAGTTAAAACTTCCTGCAGGATATTCGCTGCACCGAATGCTTCAAGAGCCCAAACTTCCATCTCTCCGAAACGCTGACCACCAAATTGTGCTTTACCACCCAATGGTTGTTGCGTAATTAAAGAATAAGGTCCGATGGAACGAGCGTGCATTTTATCTTCGATCATGTGGTGCAGTTTCAGCATGTAGATAATTCCTACAGTTGTTTTTTGCTTAAACGGCATTCCATTTTCTCCGTCATAAAGCTGAACTTTACCATTTTCCGGCAGTCCTGCTTTTTCAAGATATTCATTGATCTGATCTACGGAAGCACCATCAAAGATTGGTGTGGAAAATTTGAGGCCGAGTTTTTCTCCTGCCCAGCCAAGAACAGTTTCGTAAATCTGTCCAAGGTTCATTCGCGATGGAACGCCAAGCGGGTTAAGAACGAGATCAACAGGAGTTCCATCCTCTAAGAATGGCATATCTTCCTGGCGAACAATTTTGGCCACAATGCCTTTATTTCCGTGACGTCCGGCCATCTTATCACCAACATTTATTTTGCGTTTTTTGGCTATATAGACTTTAGCCATCTGAACAATGCCGGTAGGTAGCTCATCACCAACGGTAATATTGAATTTCTCCCGATTAAAACGTCCTACTTCTTCCTTAAATTTTATACTGTAATTGTGAAGTAGCTTCTTTATAAGTTCGTTTTTCTGCTTATCTGTAGTCCATTTCCGGGGGCTAATGTTGATATAGTCATCTACACCTGACAAGACTTTTTTCGTAAATTTAGTCCGTTTAGGGATGATGACATCTTTATATTTATTTGTTACTCCCTGGGATGTTTTACCATTGACAATAGACAACAACTTTTCAATTAAAATTTCGCGAAGCTCTTCAAGATTAGCATTGTGTTCTGCTTCGAGTTTGTCTAGTTGTTCTTTTTCTTTGTTGCGTGTTCCTTTATCTTTAACCGATCTGGAATACAAACTTTTATCTACAACAACCCCGTGTAATGACGGTGGCGCTTTGAGAGAAGCATCTTTTACGTCACCTGCCTTATCTCCGAAGATTGCACGGAGTAATTTTTCTTCAGGTGTCGGGTCTGTTTCGCCTTTTGGAGTAATTTTTCCAATAAGGATATCGCCTTCGTTAACTTCCGCTCCAATGCGAATGATCCCGTTTTCATCAAGATTTTTTGTTGCATCCTGGCTAACATTGGGAATATCCGGTGTCAGCTCTTCAACGCCCCGTTTCGTATCTCTTACTTCCATAACGTATTCATCAATATGAATGGAAGTATAGGTGTCATTACGTACAAGGTTTTCGCTTATAACAACGGCATCCTCAAAGTTATATCCTTTCCAGGGCATGAATGCTACTTTCAGGTTGCGACCTATTCCAAGTTCACCATCTGCTGTAGCATATCCTTTGGTTAGAATATCTCCTTTTTTAACTTTTTGCCCTTTTCGAACATTGGGTGTTAAGTTTACTGAACTACCCTGGTTTGTTTTGGCAAATTTTACCAGAGGATATTCTTTGGTTTCTTTTTCAAAAGATACCAGTTCTTCTTCTTCGTTACGGATATAACGGATTCTGATCTTTTTAGCGTCTACAAAATCAATAATACCGTCACCTTCAGCCACGATATTGGTTCTGGAGTCAAGAGCTACTTGTTTTTCCAGTCCGGTACCTACGATGGGTGCTTCAGGCTGCATTAATGGTACTGCCTGACGCATCATATTTGAACCCATAAGTGCCCGGTTAGCATCGTCGTGTTCCAAAAATGGAATAAGTGATGCGGCTACCGAGGCAATTTGGTTCGGTGCTATGTCGATAAGGTCAATGTCCTCTGGCGATACCAAAGGATAATCTGCCATTTTTCTGGCTTTGATCCTTTCTTGCGAAATATTCCCGTCTTCTTCAATATCAATGACGGAATGTGTTATAATTTTGTCTTCTTCTTCTTCAGCAGTTAAGAATATGGGGTCTTCACCAATTTTCACCTGCCCGCTATCTACCTTGTTATAAGGCGTTTCAATAAATCCGAGTTTATTGATTTTGGCATACACACTAAGGGAGGAAATAAGACCGATGTTAGGACCTTCCGGTGTTTCAATCGTACACAATCGTCCATAGTGTGTATAGTGAACATCACGGACTTCAAAGCCGGCCCGTTCACGTGTCAGGCCTCCAGGCCCTAATGCGGAAATACGACGTTTATGCGTAACCTCACTTAATGGATTGGTTTGATCCATGAACTGTGACAACTGGTTTGTTCCAAAGAAGGAGTTGATCACTGAGGACAGTGTTTTGGCATTAATAAGATCGGTTGGTGTAAACACTTCATTATCGCGTACATTCATACGCTCACGTATGGTTCTTGCCATACGGGATAGTCCTAAACCAAATTGATTATATAGTTGTTCACCTACTGTACGAACGCGACGGTTGCTAAGGTGATCAATATCATCAACTTCCGTTTTCTCATTGATCAACCGAATGAGGTGCTGGATAATTTGAATGATATCTTCATTGGTTAATATCCTTGTGTCCAAGGGAATATTAAGTTCCAGCTTTTTGTTGATCTTATAACGGCCAACTTCACCCAGATCATAACGTTTGTCACTGAAGAAGAGGTTTTGAATAATACTTCTTGCCGTTTCCTCGTCCGGAGGCTCTGCACTTCTTAATTGCCTGTAGATAAATTCAACGGCTTCTTTTTCAGAATTCGCTGTATCTTTCTGCAAAGTACTGAAGATAATATCATAATCATTAGAAGAAGTCCCTTCTTTATGCAAGAGAATAGTTTTTACACCGGCGTCGACAATTTGGTCGATGTGATGCTCTTCTAATTCTGTTTCACGGTCAATAATGACTTCCGTACGTTCAATGGAAACGACTTCTCCGGTATCTTCATCAACAAAGTCTTCAATCCAGGAACGCAATACTGTAGCGGCTAACTTGCGGCCGATGACTTTTTTCAGTCCTGTCTTGGAAACTTTAACCTCATCAGCCAGATTAAATATCTGGAGGATATCTTTATCACTTTCATACCCAATAGCACGGAGTAATGTTGTGATGGGTAATTTCTTTTTTCTGTCGATATATGCGTACATGACATTGTTAATGTCCGTAGCAAATTCGATCCATGATCCCTTGAAGGGGATAATACGCGCAGAATAAAGTTGTGTACCGTTAGCATGCCGGCTGGTCCCGAAGAACACACCTGGTGAGCGATGGAGCTGCGATACAATAACGCGTTCGGCTCCGTTGATAATAAATGCTCCGCTAGGGGTCATGTAAGGAATCAGGCCGAGATACACATCCTGAATGATGGTTTCAAAATCTTCGTGTTCCGGGTCGGTACAATAAAGCTTAAGTTTTGCTTTTAGGGGAACACTATACGTTAATCCGCGAGCCAGACATTCTTCTATAGTATATCTGGGAGGATCAATAAAATAATCCAGAAACTCCAGGACAAAATTGTTACGAGCATCAGTAATAGGGAAGTTTTCTGAAAAAACTTTGTAAAGACCTTCGTTTTGCCTTTCTTCCGGTGAAGTTTCCAGCTGAAAGAAATCCTGGAAGGATTTCAATTGGATGTCCAGAAAGTCAGGGTACTTTGCCGGGATGCGGGATGATGCAAAGCTAATACGTTGATTCATGTTTGAGGCCAAGGCTTTAATTTTTTAAAGTTAGCAAAGAAGATTAATAAAGAACGAAATATATAAAACAGAAATAGACCTAACCCTGCGATGACGCAGGGAAGGTCCATATAATCAGGTCGTTAGTTGATATTTACTTAACTTCAACTTCAGCACCAGCTTCTTCAAGTTGACTTTTCAGACCATCTGCTTCGTCTTTAGTAACCGCTTCTTTGATCGGTTTTGGAAGGTTGTCAACCAGTTCTTTTGCTTCTTTCAGTCCAAGGCTGGTGAGTTCTTTAACGAGTTTTACTACAGCGAGTTTCTTAGCTCCTGCTGATTTCAATACTACGTCAAATTCAGTTTGTTCTTCAGCTTGTTCGCCACCTTCGGCTTCGCCACCGCCTGCTACTGCTACGGGAGCTGCAGCTGCTGGTTCGATACCATATTCGTCTTTCAGAATTTCAGCTAATTCATTAACTTCTTTTACTGATAAGTTAACTAACTGTTCTGCAAATTCTTTTAAATCTGCCATTTTATTATTGTTTTAAGATGTTTTACAATTCGGTTATTTTACGAAAAAATAGATTATTCTGATTTTTCTGATAGTGTTTTCAGGATTCCGGCAACTTTTTGTCCACCTGAAGCTTGTAAGCCTGAAATAACATTCTTTGCAGGTGATTGAAGAAGTGCGACTATATCAGCGATAAGTTCTTCTCTGGACTTGATTTGAGTCAGAGCATCGATCTTATCATCACCGAGATAAACGGTTTCTTCAATATATGCTGCTTTCAGAATGGGCTTATCAAAAGACTTCCTGAAGTTTTTAATTAATTTAGCCGGAACATTTCCTGTATCACTAAACATTACTGCTGTGGAACCGGTCAGGGCTGAATAAAGCTCTTCATCTGCTTTGTCAGTCTGTTCCAGTGCCTTTTTGAGCAATGTATTTTTGACCATTCTCAGTTTTACATTTTTTCCAAAGCATTGACGACGCAATTGATTTGTTTTCGCGACATCCAAACCTAAAATATCGGTTAAATAGATGACAGGATATTCATTCAATTGCTCGGTCAATTCCTGGATTAACTGAGTTTTTTCTTCTTTTCTCATAGTTCAATCACTTCTTGTTTATGAGCGTCTTTGTTAATAGCTTAAATGATTGACTTCGGGTTGATTTTAATGCTCGGACTCATCGTACTGGAAATATAAACACTTATCATATAAGTACCTTTTGATGCAACAGGCTTGAGCTTTTGAATTGTTGTGAGCAATTCTCTTGCATTTTCATAAAGTTGTTGTTCATCAAACTGAATTTTTCCTATTGATGTATTGATGATACCGTATTTATCCACTTTAAAGTCGATTTTACCGGCTTTCGCTTCTTTAACAGCATCACCAATGTCCATAGTAACCGTTCCTGTTTTCGGATTCGGCATTAGTCCGCGCGGGCCAAGTACTTTTCCCAGGCGACCAATTTTCGGCATTACGCTGGGCATGGTAATAATAACATCCATGTCCAACCAACCCTCTTTAATTTTGTCAATATAGTCATCAAGCCCAACAAAGTCTGCACCGGCTGCTTTAGCTTCTTCTTCCTTATCGGGAGTACACAAGACCAAAACTTTTACTTCTTTACCTGTTCCGTGTGGAAGTGTAACAGAACCGCGCACCATCTGATTTGCTTTACGGGGGTCTACACCCAGTCGCACACTCAAATCCACAGATGCATTAAAGTTGGCTTTGGTTATATCCTTCACCAATTTACAGGCATCCTTTAATGGATACGCTTCAGTTTTGTCGTACATTGCTAAAGCTTCCTTATGTTTCTTTGCTACTTTTGACATTCTTGATAGGGTATTAGTCTATTTTACTTTTTAAGGTATTCTGGTTTTCTTCGGAATGGCTTAAAACGGTTTCTTACCTTTTATGATAAGCCCCATGCTTCGAGCTGTTCCGGCAACCATTGTCATTGCAGACTCAACGGTGAATGCGTTCAGGTCACTCATTTTGGCATCGGCAATTTCGCGCACCTGATCCCAGGTTACGCTACCTATCTTCTGACGGTTTGGTTCGGCTGCACCTTTGCTTATTTTTGAAGCTTCCTTGAGCTGAATAGCTACCGGGGGTTGCTTTACAATAAACTTAAAGGATTTGTCTTTATAAACCGTAATAATGACAGGTAAAATTTTGCCGGCTTGTTCCTGCGTTCGTGCATTGAACTGCTTACAAAATTCCATGATATTTAACCCTTTGGCACCTAATGCCGGCCCAACGGGTGGTGATGGATTTGCAGCACCTCCTTTGATCTGCAGTTTTATAATACCGTCAACTTCTTTTCCCATTTTTTTTCTCCGTATATTTGATTTGTGAATGGGTGTTTTACGAGAAAGTTATTCTTTCTCTACTTGCATAAACCCAAGTTCCAATGGCGTTTTGCGGCCAAAGATTTTCACCATTACTTTCAACTTTTTCTTTTCTTCATTAATTTCTTCAATCGTTCCCGTAAAGCTGTTAAATGGCCCATCAATGACTTTTACATTTTCGCCAACCATAAATGGAATATTGAGTTGTTCATCTGTATCCGACAGCTCGTCTACTTTTCCGAGGATCCGGTTGACTTCATGTTGCCTTAAAGGACTGGGTTCGCCGCCTTTAGAAGCACCAAGAAATCCGATTACACCGGGTATCTCGCGTATATGGTGCGGTACTTCACCAACAAGATTGGCTTCGATCAGTACATAGCCCGGAAAATAATTCCGTTCTTTGCTGATTTTCTTACCATTTCTCACCTGGTATACTTTTTCTGTAGGGATAAGCACCTGGGAAATTTGA
>JBNJGZ010000046.1:0-15590 GCA_051748065.1 Bacteroidota bacterium | reverse complement strand
CCGTGCCTCCGAAAACAAAACTGATCTTTGATGTTCATCTTTTAGAGGTCAAATAGTGTTTGTTCGTAAAGTCCTATTTCTGCGTTATGCCCGTTTTAAGGCAGTTATAGCGGGAACCCCTTGATTGTAAATACCCCGTTCGCAATCTCCCTGTAAGTGCAAGGGAGCTTTGAAATCGAACAACCTGCACAAAACTTAACATAAGTTACCAAAATTTGGAACATGAAAAAAACAGCAGGTCAGTAAAATTAACCTGCTGTTTTTTCTGTTTTTTTAAAACCACCATGTTTGCCTTAAACACGCAAGCAAATGACTAAAGTTAAACTATAGCATGGGGTTTCCCCGCACAATTTGACGGGTTAAACATAGTACCATTAAAATCAATTTAGACAGATGAAATCGGAGTGATTATATGCCGGCACTGATAAGGAATGTAGCTGCAAAGGCAACGATAGCATATAATTCCGGAAAAACGGCAAGCACCATAGTTCTGCCGAATACATCATAACCGGATCCCATGCCGGAAATACCGCTGGCCGAGACGCCTCCCTGTTGTATACCTGATAATAAACCAACCAAGCCAAGGGCCAGACCTGCACCGAGAACTGCTGATCCCTGATACATTGTCAATACCATTTCGCCGGCTTCATTGACATATTGACTAAGCTTGTTGTTGATAATAAAGAATCCGGCGAATCCATACAATCCCTGTGTACCGGGCAAAGCACTTAATAGCATATAGCTACCGAACGCTTCTTCTTTTTTCTTCAAGGCGCCAATTGTGGCATTACCGCCTTTGGCTACTCCAATAGCACTCCCAATTCCTGGTAATGCAATGATGATGCCTAATCCTAAATACGCTAAAGTAACTGGTGTCATAACTTAATCTCCTATTTTAATCTATTTTGGTTTTATTTGAAAACGGTTTAAATTCTTTTCCGCCGCCGGAAAATCCGGCATTTTTATAAAATTCTACGAAAGTTAAACGCATTGGGTGTACAAAAGAACCTAACGATGAAATTAACAAGTTTCCTGTGTGACCTAATAACAGGATTATGATAAACAAAACAGGGCCTACAACAGGAATTGATGTTTTTACCTGCATTGCAATATCATTAACTACAAATCCTAAGATCGCACTGGAGATTCCAATGGCAAATAAACGAATATATGACAGTACATCACCGAAAAGTCCTGTAATTCCATATAAATCCCACAAGCCTATGCCAAACTGTTTGAGTATATTTTTTCCCGGGGCACTGAAAAATATAATCATACCTAAACTTAGATAGATTACATATTGGGCAAATGGTCCGGTAATATTCAATACAAAATTATCCAGCATTCCATAAATTAATAAAAACCACCCTAGCGGATTAACGGCATGTAGCACTCCGTTCTGTCGTGCCTTGTTTATGGCGCGGATTATTAGTCCGATGGATATTTGAATTAATCCAAGGATCATGGAAAGATAAAACAATTGATTCCTGTCTAAAAAGATAGTTTTAAGCTTGGAAAGGAACGGAATTTCAGAATCGATCAAATCAATTCCGAACAACGTCCCGGAAAGCACACCAAATATGAATGTGCCTAAACCCAGAACTTGAGCTAATGATAAAACAGGCTTCCAGGAAGCAGGTGCTTTTAGTTTATATAATCCAGCTCCTAAAATTATAACCAGGCCATATCCGGCATCACCCAGACAAAAGCCAAAGAACATCATAAAAAACGGTGCAAAATAAGGAGTTAGATCCATTTCATTGTAGGCAGGCAAAGAAAATAGCTTGCCTATAGGTTCGAATAGTTTATTAAACCGGTTGTTAGAAAGCAAAACCGGAGCTTTTTCATCTTTCCGGGGCTCGGCAGACATATAATAAACTTCTTCTTTATCCAGATAATCAAGTAAGTTTTGTTCTTTCGTGCGGGGAACCCAACCTTCCAAAACCATAAGTTTGCCTTCTGCCTGAATATTCGTATTCTCCTTTACATTAAGGTAATCTGCTTCCTGGGCAATTTTATCTTTAGCTTTTTCTAATTGGCTGATATATTTTTTGGCCAGTTCATCAAACCGGCTTTCCAATTGATTGATCTTTTGATTTACATTTTGAATTTCTTCATGGATCACAGATGAAGGTCTCTCGGGCAGCTCTATCTCCTCAGCTTCTATTTCCGGTTTGTTATCATCCCTGCTTATAATAACAAAATAAATTACCTTTTGGATCGTATTGATGATGGTCAGATTATATTGATCTTTCCATTCTTCCTTGAAATTGCGTTCTCCAACGCTGAAAAAATACAGGTTTACATTTTGTTGCTGAAGTTTCTCTATGGTTTCTTTTGAATATTCACCCCATGGCTCACTAAAACTCAATTCTTTTTTGAGCAATGCCAGCTTCTGCTTTTGCTTTTCTTGTTCTTTGCTAATATTTTCAATTTCTTCAATAATCTCTTCTCCGGATTTATCAGTAGAAGGATTGGACTCTTCTACATTCCGTTTTTTCAGAAATTTAATATTTTTATCAAAAAGCTGTACCTGTTTGTATTTCTCCAGTAACTCTTTACCGGCATCTTTGTTTTGCTCAATAATGTGAACCACGCCAAGGTCTTTGAGTTTCTGCAAAAAAGGCTCATAGTCCCTGTGGAAAATCAAAAAGGAATATTTTCGCATGGGTATGATCATTACTCTTCCTCCGTTTTTTGTTGGCGATTTTTAACAATTTTTTGTGCAGCTTTCGAAAGATTTTCTTCATCTTCCAAAAAGCGCTTGATTTTTCTTATAGCATCCTGATAATCCGGAATTTGAACTTTTTCGTACAGATTCACTTTTTGGGTTGTTTTCTTTCTTGCATAATCCAGCATATTCATCTTGCGGAAATATACCTCACGTTCCAATGCAAGTTTTGTCAATTCTTTTACGATATCAATTCCGTCCAGAAACCAATGAGGCCTGTTGTAAATGCTAAACTCCTGAACTTCAAAAGTAGCATCTTTAAAAACAGGAGTTTCTACTCCGGCAATTTTTTTAATTCCGAGATCAACGTTTTCAACGTGAATAAGCTCCTGATCAAATTCATCCCAGAGTTTATTCATATATTGATATTCCTCAGTTTTATTCTTTAGTTCCCTATCCAGTTTTTCAGCATCTTCTTTAGCTCGTTTTACTTCAACCCGCAAAGCGGCTTCTTTGTTTTTCAGCGTAGGTAATGCATTAACTCTTATCTTGAGTTCTTTCTCAAGACGTTGCATGGAGGTTTTGTTATACTGAAATTTAATTGCCATAAGCTATTACATTCTATATCTGTAATTTATTCAATCTCCTCTTGTTTAGGCCAGTATTTATCAACCAGGTTCTTCTTAATGCCAACCTCGGCTTCTTTAAAGTGTTTGGCAAATAGCTTCCAGCCAACATCGAGCATTTCATCAATTTCAATATTGACATCTATTGCCAGCAGTTCACGGGAATACTCTTTGGCAAAATCCAGAGTCCGTTTATCGTAATCTGTCAGGTCAAACCCGTTTTCAAGTTTTGTTCGTGCATTAGAGGCATCGGCATAAAGACGTATAGCTGTATTCATTACCTGTCCGTGGTCTTCCCGGGTATCTTCGCCAATTACTAATTGTTTAAGGCGTGATAAACTGCGAAAGGGATCCACAACAACTTTTCCGATATCGGAGTCCGTACGCAAAAATAACTGACCTTCTGTAATATAACCGGTATTATCCGGAATGGCATGCGTAATATCACCTCCTGAGAGCGTTGTTACGGCAACAATAGTGATCGATCCACCTTCGGGAAACTGTACAGCTTTCTCATAAATTTTAGCTAAGTCACTATAAAGCGAGCCGGGCATACTATCTTTTGACGGAATCTGATCCATCCGATTGGAGACAATACTAAGGGCATCGGCAAAAAGTGTCATGTCTGTTAACAGAACCAAAACTTTTTGTTTTCTGTCCACAGCAAAATATTCGGCTGCAGTAAGGGCCATGTCCGGCACCAGAAGGCGTTCCACCGGTGGGTCTTCGGTTGTATTGACAAAACTGATGATCCGGTCCAGTGCATCCGCGTTGTCGAAAACATTTTTATAGAACAAATAGTCGTCGTTCGTAAGGCCCATGCCCCCAAGGATAATTTTATCGGCCTGGGCACGCAAAGCTACCATAGCCATTACCTGATTAAAAGGCTGATCCGGGTCAGCGAAAAAAGGAATTTTTTGGCCAGTCACCAGCGTGTTATTCAAGTCAATACCGGCAATACCTGTTGATATAAGTTCAGAAGGTTGTTGTCTTCTTACCGGGTTTACTGACGGGCTGTTGATCTCGCGTTCTTCTCCGGATACTGCAGGTCCATTATCTATGGGTTGGCCATAGGCGTTGAAAAACCGGCCGGCCAATTCATCACCAACCTTAAGGGTCGGTGATTTGCCCATGAAGATTACTTCGGCATTGGTCGGTATTCCTTCCGTACCGGAAAATACCTGCAAAGTAACATCTTCGCCCCGTATTTTTACAACCTGAGCCAGACGGTCATTTACCATTGCCAGTTCATCGTAACCAATTCCGGTTGCTTTTAAAGTACATGTGGCCTTGGTTATCTCGGTAACTTTCGTATATATCTTTTGAAATGCTTTTGTTTCCATAAATGCATGATTTTTACCAATTCTATTAATTAGTGACAGCTTCAGCTTTTCTTTCTTCTAAAATTTGTTCCAGCTCTTTTTCGTGCTTTTTAAAGTTTTCTGACTCATACTCGGAATAGTTCATTTGTTTTAAAGCGTTGATGACTCGCTTAAAATAATCTGCGACTTCTTCAAAATTCTTAAACTCAAAATCAAAGTCACATATATTTAAAACCTTATTAAACATATATTCCTGGCGTTCAATTGGTGTTGCAGCGTCAATTTTATCAAAAGCATCTTGTTGCAGAATAGCAAAATCGATAATCTCGGATTTCCAGAAGTTGATATGATAATCAATTGGGACACCGTCGTCACCAAGGATATTAATTTGTTCGGAGGCTTCTTTTCCCCGGATCAATATGTTTTTGGCTTTAAGAATATTATCAATCCAGTTTTTGGATATATTTTCATTCAGGTATTCCTGAAATTCATCATATTCAATATATTTTGAATAACTATCGATGGGATCAATAGCGGGATACCTCTTGCTGTCTGCACGTTGCTGCGACAAGGCATAGAAACAACGAGCTACTTTTTTCGTATTTTCCGTCACCGGTTCTTTAAGGTTACCACCTGCCGGAGATACTGTTCCGATAAACGTGACAGAGCCTGTGGCTCCGTTATTCAGGTAAACATACCCGGCACGGGCGTAGAAATTAGAAATGATAGAGGAGAGGTCCATTGGAAAAGCATCAGGCCCTGGTAGTTCCTCCATGCGATTGGACATTTCACGCAGTGCTTGAGCCCAGCGTGAAGTGGAGTCTGCTAACATCATAACACGTAAGCCCATGGAACGGTAATATTCCGAAATAGTCATTGCAGTATAAACCGAAGCTTCACGAGCAGCCACCGGCATATTCGATGTATTGGCAATAATTGTTGTTCGTTCAATGAGTTTCCGTCCTGTGCGCGGATCTTCCAACTCCGGGAACTCCTTGAAAATTTCCACAACTTCGTTCGCACGCTCACCGCAAGCTGCAATCACAATAATATCGGCTTCTGCCTGGCGTGAAATTGCATGCTGCAATACTGTTTTGCCACTACCGAAAGGCCCGGGAATAAAGCCGGTACCACCTTCAACAATAGGATTTAAACTGTCAATAGTGCGAACCCCTGTTTCGAGCAGCTTAAAGGGACGTGGTTTCTCTTTGTATGATTTGATGGGACGTTTTACCGGCCATTTTTGAATCATGGTAACTGTTATTTCCTCACCTTCTTTGTCAGTCAGAGTAGCCATGGTATCCGTAACTTTATATGATCCTTCTTTTGCCAGGGATTTAATGGTATATTCACCTGTTAATTTAAAAGGGACCATAATTTTATGGGATACCCAGTTTTCCTTTACTTCTCCGAGCCAGGAACCTGCTGATACTTTATCGCCTTCAGAGGCAATGGGGGTAAATTCATATTCTTTCTCCTTATTTAATGCTTCTGTGTATTCGCCACGCTTTAAAAAGATGCCATCCATCTTGTCAAGATCATTTTGCAGACCATCATAGTTGCGCTCCAGAATACCAGGACCCAGCGATACTTCAAGCATGTGACCGGTAAATTCTACCGTGTCATTAATTTTCAAGCCACTTGTGCTTTCAAAAACCTGTACGTAAGCGTATTTCCCTATTACCTTGATTACCTCGGCCATCAAATTTACATTCCCAAGTTTGATGTAGCATATTTCATTCTGACCAACAGGGCCGTCAACTTCTACATAAACAAGGTTTGCAATAATTGCGGAAACTTTTCCTTTTGTACTCATATCGATTATCTCTATTGTTAGCGATTTTTATTTTCAGACTGCTAAACGACGTATTCCGCCGGAATGTCATAGCCTGATTGTAAATCTTCAATTAGTTTCTCAATTTTTTCTTTTCCTCTTTCCGGGCTTAATTCTACCCAGCGATTTAACATCATCAACTTTAGCGTATAAGCCAAAATCTTTTCTATAGTAAAATAATGAAATGCAGTTATATCATCCAAATAATCCCATTTTACACGATCAATACCAATTTCTCTTTCCTTTAAATTATCCGCTTCACATAAGCGAATAATTTTATCTATGTAGGGAATTTCTTTGATTTCGGATGCCGCTTTTATGTTGGATTTATTTAAAACATCAATAATTTCTTTATCCCCAATAACAGTTCCGGAAAGTTCTATATTATGGCGCCTGGCGGCATAAGCTATTTCTATATTACTAACCAGATTTTCAAAATGAATCCATTGTAATAAAAAATCATTGTCCACTACTTCATCTACATACTCGTAATATAACCGGGTTAGTTGGTCTTTCCAGCTTAGTTCCGGGTAGATTTCTTTGTTGTTTTGGTAATTTTCAATAAAATATTGTAAATAAGCAGGAAGTTCCTGGGGGCCTCTAATCTGTTCTTCCAAAAAACCAATAGAGAAATTGCCCAAAGCCGCATCTGAACTATCTTCTTTATTTAATAAACGGAGCAGATTTTCATGATCACGTGGAAGAAATAGAATAGAAAACAATTTATAATCTTCACCGTCGAGTTGATGACTAATCTGTTCCCGCAATTCATCAACTGTAAGAGGAGCCTTAGTATCTTCAGGCAGTATATCCGGAAGCCCGGAAACCACGTAATAATAATTGTTTTGAATCATAATCCGAATTTATCACTAATTTCATTTCAACATACACTTGACTTATCCCATTGTTCAAAAGGTTTCATTTGTAAGGCTTGTAAATCTAAGTAAAAACAAAGTAAATGAAAATGTATGAACATTTATTAACTACTCTTCATTATATAACAATTTCCGTGTTTTGGGACGCATAAATTCTTTAAAGAAATTGTTAAATGTTTCATCATTAAACCGGATTTTATAACTGCCATCCTGAGGAGTAATTGTAAAGCCACTCTTTATATTATCATCATATTTAATTTCAAGGCCCTTGTTAAGCGCATTTTGCATATCAGCTTTCAGGTTTTCTTCCAGCTTTTTCTTTTCTTTAGCGGGCAAAATTACGGTAAGGTCAGATTCATTTTCAGAAGTCCAGTTCTCAACAAGCTTAATTATAATTTGCTTAACAAATTCAGGATCATTAAAAGCTTCTTTCGTTTGTTTGTCAATTGCTTCTGCCGTGATGAGGTCTGTAATTTTTTGTTTTAAGGCATTAACAGCTTGATTACTGGCTAATTTGAGCTCTGTTTCTACACTTTTTTTCTGGTTTTCAGCTTCTTCCTTTGCTTCTTTAATGATCTTATCTTTTTCAGCTTGTGCCTCTTTTTTTATTTTTTCAGCTTCCTTTTTTGCATTGTTTATAATTTCATCAGCTTCTTTATTAGCTTGTTCAATGCCCTCCTGATAAATTTTATCAGTTAGTTCTTTAAGCTTATTTTCCATAACTTCATATATTTATATCTTATAAAATAACAGCGTAAATTTTAATTTGTTTTTTATAGCATCCATAAAACGGCAAAAATTTATTCGCATTGTTATGAAATATACTTTTTTTATCAAAAACAAAATCAGTTAAATATTTTTTGATTATAAATTAATAAAATACCTATGAGAAAAAGGAAAGCCTGATTCTTTTGTGTTAGCAATTAAAAGCAGTATTAACTACAGATTTAGTTTTAGCTGATGTTGAAAATTATTATCATCTAAATTTGAGAGGGTTAGCCCTAATAATCTTATCGGGCGGTTTCGCTCGCGGTTATCAAGCAAAAGTTCTTTTGCATAATAATCAATCGAAGCTATATCAAAGTTGTTTTTGAGCGTTTTACTTCTTGTGATCGTAGTAAAATCCGCGTAGCGAAGTTTAATAGTAAGTGTTTTTCCGCCTTTTTGATGTTTTTCAATACGACCTTTGAGCAGTTCAATGATATGTGTTAACGTTTCCAATATGCGATTATCATCCATAATGTTGTCCGGGAAAGTACGTTCTACTCCAATGGATTTCCGGATGCGATCCGGATTCACTGCTCGGTTGTCATTTCCACGGATAATGTTGTAATAATATAATCCGGCTTTACCAAAGTGTCTAATTAATTCATAGTCTTTATACTGCAATAAATCCTTACCGTAATATACACCTAACTTTTTCATTTTTTCTGCTGTCGCCTGTCCGATGCCATGGAATTTGCCAATAGGTAAGGCATCCATAAACTCGCGTGCCATCTCAGATGTGATGGTATATTGCCCATTGGGCTTTTGTAGATCGGATGCCATTTTAGCCAAAAATTTATTAAAGCTGATACCTGCTGACGCATTTAATTGCGTTGCTTCTTTGATTTCGGAACGGATAACCTGAGCTAATTTTGATGCTTCTTCCATTCCGGAAACCTGTTCTGTTACATCCAGATAGGCTTCATCAAGAGATAGTGGCTCCACCCAGGGTGTGTGTGTTAAGAAAATTTCTCTGATCTTATTGGAAACATTGCGGTAGATGTCAAAACGGGGTTTTATAAATATTAAATCCGGGCATTTACGCGAAGCAATTACAGAGGGCATAGCCGAACGAATACCATATTTGCGTGCCTCATAACTGGCGGCAGCCACAACTCCTCTGTCTGAACTCCCACCGACGGCTATAGGTTTGTTGCGAAGTTCCGGGTGATCCCGTTGTTCAATGGAAGCATAAAATGCATCCATGTCAATATGTAAAATGTTTCGCACTTCTTGCATTTCTACAAAAATACGTATTCTTTTCTGTGTTACTTTTGCAAAAAATTGAATTATGCAGGAAAAAGCCAAAGTAATTTTAAAAACAAAAAAAGCAGAAGCCGTCAGACGCTTTCATCCATGGGTGTTTTCCGGTGCGATAAAAGATATTGAAGGCCACGTTAGCAATGGATCAATCGTAGATGTTTATTCCAATAAGATGAAATATCTTGCAACCGGACACTATCAGGAGAGCTCGATAGCCGTAAGGTTATTCTCTTGGAATGCTATATTTCCTGACCGTGAATACTGGAAAGAAAAAATGGAAAGAGCATACCGCTTCCGGGAAAAACTATTTGGTGATTTCTCTCATACAAATGCCTTTCGGCTTGTTTTTGCCGAAGGTGATGGTATGCCTGGTCTGATTATTGACGTTTATAATGACATTGCTGTATTTCAGACTCATTCTGCGGGCATGCATCAGATTAAAAGTTTATTAGTGGAGCTATTACAGGATATCATGGGCGGGAAAATTGCTGCTGTTTACGACAAAAGTTCGGATACAATGCAGCGAATTAAAAATGAAGAACCGGAAAATGGTTTTCTATATGGAGATAAAAGCAGAACCACTATTAAGGAAAATAATCTTAAATTTTATGTAGATGTGGAAAAAGGGCAAAAAACCGGATTTTTTCTCGATCAGCGTGAAAACAGAAAGTTACTGCGCGAATATTCCAAAGGTCAGAAGGTGCTAAATATGTATTCCTACACGGGAGGTTTTTCTGTTTATGCATTAGACGGAGATGCCGGCTATGTAGAAAGTGTGGATAGCTCAGCTAAAGCGATGGATTTAACAGATGAGAATATCACGCTTAATAATCTCAAGCATGAAAACCACAAATCCATCACAACAGATGCTTTGGATTATCTGAAGGATTTGGAGAAAAACAGTTACGATATTATAGTTCTGGATCCGCCGGCATTTGCCAAAAGTCGCAGTTCCCGCCATAATGCAGTTCAAGGGTACAAACGTATTAATGCACTTGCCATAGAAAAGATTAAGCCGGGTGGTTTATTGTTTACTTTTTCTTGTTCAATGGTAATTGACAGAACATTGTTCTTAAATACGGTAACGGCTGCTGCTATTCAATCCGGGCGAGCTATTTCTGTATTACACAGCTTGTCACAACCTGCTGATCATCCATCTAGCATATACCATCCCGAAGGAAATTATTTGAAAGGATTGGTGTTGAAAGTAGAGTAGGGAAACTGTTGTAATTTGTCGGAAGCTATTGATGGATAGAACATAATGTCGACATTTTTAATTGCTATCTGCAATATCCTTGTGTAAAGAAATGAGAATGATAGATAAAAAAAAGTGCACCAAATCTTTGATGCACTTTTTGGTTTATTAATGTGTAATTTATCTTCGGATTTTGACTTCCGTAAACTTTGAGTTCATAAGTCGAGCTATTGCCATATAAGATGGAATAAGCTTTATCTGGTCACCTACTTTATATCGAGTCCGGTTACCCTGGTTCAGGTTTTTACCCAGGTCATATACTGTCATATCGGAAGTTGTACCCAAGAAATTAATGTGCTTGTCTTTAATAAACAATTCATCAACATCCACATCGATACTTCCGAAGTCTACAATGGCCCTGTAGCGTTTTTCCGTTTCATTCCCTTTAAATTCGGCAGCATGTCCCACATTGCCTTCTCCAATGTTGCCATCGGGGATAACTTCTTTTTGTTCCAGTTCAATGATGTTAGCTCCAACATTAAAGGCATCCACAGACAGGTCTCTGAATTTTTTCCCGTCAAAAGGAGAGGTGCCCACAAAAGCAGCTTCACCGATACGGTAATGATTCATGGCAGGCGGAACTTTTTTCTTTCCGATCAGCGGCAGGGTAATAGAACTTCCACCGGAGATAATCTCCAGCTTACGATTAAACTTACTTTCGAGCAACTCCTTATACAGGGAAAGCTGAATTAGTTTATCGTATGTTGGTTCCACTCCATACATACATCCCAGATTGGATCCCAGGCCAATTGTTTCAATATGGTCGAGGTTAAATACGCGCTGATAGAAGTCTACGATATTTTCACGTAAAATGCCTTCGCGCAATTCCCCAAGTTCAACCATAATCACGACCTGATGAATTTTATCCTGACGCCGGGCTTCTTCGTTTAGTGCTTCAATCGTACTAAAGGAAGAGTTTAAGCTAATGTCAGCACATTGTACCACTGTTTTAACCAGAGATTGCACAGGTGGTTTGATGTACATTGTGCGCACATCAGGATTAATTTTTTTTATGGCCCGCAAGCTGGAAAGTCTTGAGTCTCCAACAGAATGCAGGTTTTCAATAATCGGATGATTTAAAATCGGTTCCAGCAACTTCGGATTTCCTGACAAGATCTTGGTTACCAATGTCCATTTTGAATTATGTGACTTTAATATCTTATCAAGCTTTTCTATATTGCGGGTTATCTTTTTCGTATTTACAATTAAGTCAGCCATAGTGATTTATTTATCATAACGCATTTCTGCATATTTGGATTGAAAACCGACACGTTCATACAAACGTTTAGCCGGATTTTCATATTCTACATGCAATTTTACATTGCCATCAGCCATATTAATAGCTTTTTCAACGATTTGTTTTCCAAAGCCTTTTCCACGCATGCTTTCATGAACAGCAACATAAACAAGAATATTTTCCGGAATAAACTCACTCATCCCCGTATTATTCATCACTAAAGCACCCACGAGTTTGTCATCGTCAAAAGCTGCGAGCATAAATCCACCCAGTCCTCCGTTTTTCTCGAATGCAAAGTCCAGACACTTGTTAATGGCGGATTTGGGATCGCCGAATTTATCCAGGTGATTATAAAGAAAATCTACATAATCTTCTCGTGAAATTGACAAATTGTCAAAATCTTCTTCTTTTTTAATTAGCTCAATTTTTAGCATGGTTTTATAAATTTAATATTAATTAATTTGATTTTTTGGAGCGTTGATATGATCTACAGGATAATAAATACGGAAAGGCTCAGTTTTGTTCAACTGAACAGCAGATATTTCCGGAAAAATATTTTCTCCGGAGTTAAGGTTGTATATGTTCCATTCTGAACTGTACGATCTCATATCGATTGCCCGTGATAACTGGGCTTACTGGTCGCTGTGTTAAGAGGTTTTCAGCGAAAATCAGGGGCAAATATACAAAAAAAAATATTCCGGCAAAAACGAATTGTTGTTTCGAAGGTCAAATTTGATATTTTTGCGGCCATGATAAAACAAAAACCCGCTTTTAGTATATATCTCTATGCGTTTTTTGCCATGCTTTTTTGGGGCTTTTCCTTTGTATGGACAAAAATCGTTTTGGATTATTTGGATCCGATAAGTATTATCTTTTTCAGACTTATCGTATCCTCTTTTCTTTTGTATGGTTTTATCACCTTTTTCCGGCGGAAACAACCAATACACCGGCGAGATTTAAAATGGTTTTTCCTTTCGGCTCTTTTTGAACCATTTCTGTATTTTATCGGTGAAAATTATGGGGTGAAATTTTCAACGGCAACCATCAGCTCGGTTATGATTGCCTTGATGCCGGTACTCACTCCTTTAGCAGCTTTTGTTTTTCTACGCGAAAAAATCCGCGTTTTAAATGTCATTGGGATATTTGTTTCATTCTATGGAGTTATTCTCATGGTTACAGGGAATGGTTTTAGTCTGAATACAGACCCGAGAGGATTGATCTTTCTGGGAGTAGCTGTTTTAGCCGGACTTTTTTCTTCTGTACTAATGGGACGTTTGTCTCGTACGTATTCTTCACTTACAATCATAACTTATCAAAATATTATCGGGGCTATTTATTTCTTTCCGGTCTTTATGATCATGGAAGTTGACTCGATCCAAAATATTGATTTTACAGGTGAGCTTATATTTTCCATGATAATGCTGGCGATTTTTGCGTCTTCTTTGGCGTTTATCTTTTATGTTAATGCTATCCGTGGTCTGGGAATATCCAGAACGAATATTTTCACGAATCTTATACCTATTATTACTGCTGTTGTTTCCTATTTTTATCTGGACGAACAATTCACCTTAAATAAGATATTGGGAATGGCTATTGTTATAGCAGGAGTGTTTATGGCTCAAATCAAGTTGAAGCATATTAAAGGAATTTGGCGAAAATCGCCTAAATCTTAATATTGATAATCAGAACCATAAAATTTAATTCGTAAAAAAATCAAGAAAAAGTCTGCGAAAGCATTTTATTTTTCAATTGTTTTACTATTTTTGCATCCGCAATTTGGAAAGGCTACAAAGCCGGAATAATTGTAAAATATGGCGAGATAGCTCAGTTGGTTAGAGCGCAGCACTCATAATGCTGAGGTCGAGGGTTCGAATCTCTCTCTCGCTACAAAACACCTTTTAACGGGCTGATTATCAATGGAATAAGGGTTTTTTGAACCACAAAATTGAACCATAACCCTTTTATTTCCAGTTTTAAAAAATTTTCATTTTTTAAAATGTATAAATTAGCAAAACTTGATGATCGAGGCGGAAACCTCAGCTACAAAACAAAGAAATAAGGCTGTTAACATTCATTAGTTAGCGGCCTTTTTTTATAGTTAAGTTTTGAGGAGATAGGGGTGGATTGAGTTGATTAAGGTGATTGGGTTATTCGGTTAATTATTTCGGGATTGGTCAAAAAACTGTGTCAAAATCCCAGCTGAGCATGCATCGCGCGAAAGTCTTAAGCCCTAAGCCGGAGGGCGATGCATGCTGCTGTGTTATTTGGATTACTGATATCTCTCACAATAATAAATGACTGGTTTTCTTTATTCCCGCCCTGGCCTGCATCTGTCAATCTCCTCCGAAGGCGCGAAGTCTTACCAATCCTCACAACTCACAACTCACTACTCAACACTCATCTCTCATAACAATCTTCCGGAATTTTATTTTTCACAGGACGCAGAAGAATAATGTTAACAACTGATATTTCAATAAATTTATATATGTATTTTTTTTGTATAATTGCACAAACAGTTAAATAAATCCAAAATGAAGAAACCTTTACCTCATGTCATTATAGACCAAATTATTCAGGAAAAAGTTGAGTACATATTCGGAGTCACCGGCAAAGCTATATCTCCTTTTTTAGATGCTATTCTTGATTACCAAAATTTGAAATTTATTTCTTCCAAACACGAAAGCGGAGCAGCATTAATGGCTTTTGGTTATGCGCAGGGAACAGGAAAAGTGGGGGTTTGTTGCAGTACTACTGCCGGCGGCTCTACCAACCTGGTTACCGGAGTTGCAACAGCTTATATGAACTCTGTTCCTATGTTAGTGATAACAGGCCAATCCTCAACACATGAATTTAGTAAAGGAGCTTTTCAGGAATCCACAGGATTAGGGCAATCAATTAATACCGTAGACCTTTTTAAACCGATTACTAAAGAAAGTTTTGCATTAGCCAATCCCGATTTAGTCGCTGAAACGATACGTTATGCAATTAAAAGTGCAATGTCGGGAAGGAGAGGGCCAGTGCATATTAATATTCCTTTTGACTTTTTTCACAAGGAAATTGATATTGAGTCTTTTCAAAATAACATAAGCTTATTTAACGATAATTTTCAGTCTATTAATACCGGAATGGATGAGGCTATCCGGATGATTGAGAAGGCTGACTCTCCGGTATTTCTGACAGGCTGGGGAACGGTGCTGTCCGGAGCAGAACAGGAAGTTATAAAAATTGCCGAAAAACTGGAAATACCGATAGCTACAACACTTCAGGGCAAAGGCGTAATTTCTTATGATCATCCCTTACATCTGGGAATATTGGGTGTAGCAGGTCATACACCGGCACAAAAGTATATCTTCGAGAAAAGTGACCTGATTATTGCTATCGGTGCTAATTTCGATGAGTTTACTACCTTCAACTGGGACCCTGTTTTTCTGGATAAAAAAATTATTCAGATTGATGTTGACTTTCGCGAAATTGGAAAAAATTACCCTGTTGTGGGCGGGTTTATTGGAGATGCCGCAATAATCCTTTCATCGATGAGGCAAAAGATTGAACAAACAGGGGTGAAAAGCGGAAGATCAAGACAAGAGGTAATTGATTTTGTTAAAGATACCGGAAAGTATGCCAATCCGGAGCTTATGAGCGATGATAGTATTCCCATAAAACCTCAACGCTTGATGAAGGAAATAGGAGATAACACACCTGATAATACAATATTTCTTGCCGACTCAGGTGCTCACTGGGC
>JBNJGZ010000045.1:0-15772 GCA_051748065.1 Bacteroidota bacterium | reverse complement strand
TAAGATTCTACGGCAATTTTTGCTCTTTCTCCGGGTTCACGCACAATTTTGCGGATAGTAATCAAACCATCATAAACTTCCGGAACTTCTTGTTCAAATAGGCGTTCCAAAAATACCGGTGACGTTCTGGACAAAATGATAGACGGTGTGTTGTTGCGCATATCCACCTTTAATACTACGGCTCGGATCGTGTCTCCTTTTCGGTAAAAGTCAGAAGGAATTTGCTCTGACTTAGGTAAAATAAGCTCAATATCTTCATCATCAACAACAAGGATTTCCCGTTTCCACACCTGATAAACTTCTCCGGTAACAACTTCACCTATTCGGTCTTTATATTTGCGGTATTCACTGTCTTTTTCATATTCCTGGACTTTGGAGATCAAATTTTGACGGATAGCCAAAATTTCTCTTCTTCCGAAGTCCTCAATTTTCATTTCTGTTGAAACTTCTTCACCGACTTCAAAATCCGGTTCAATTTTTACGGCATCAGAGTATGCTATCTGGCTGTTTTCGTCTTCTACCTCACCATCCTCGACAATTTCTCTGTTTTGCCAAATTTCAAGGTCTCCTTTGTCAATGTTAACAATAATGTCAAAGTTATCATCCGTACCATAGTTCTTTTTGATCTGATGGCGAAATACGTCTTCCAGGATGCGCATCATTGTTGCGCGATCAATGTTTTTAAAATCTTTAAATTCCGAAAACGACTCAACAAGATTTATGTTTTCCATAGTTCCTTTGATTATAAAGCGTGAATCTAAAACTTCATCACCGGTTTTATTTCTTTTATTTCTGCCAATTGCAGGACAACTGCCTCGCCTTTTTTGGGCTTTTGTCCTTTTTTCTTAGGTTTGATTACAGGTTCAATTTTCAGCTCCTGTTCATCGACGTTCAGAAGTACTCCTTCTATGTTTTTATCTTCAATCGTAAGTACATGCACAGGGCGATTAAGGTATTTCACATATTGACGTTGATTTGTCAATGGCATATCAGCTCCGTATGAAGTGACCTGTAATTCAAAGTCCTCCCGGTCCCGGTCCAAAGAGGACTCCAAAAACCGGCTTATCATAACACATTGATCGATACTAACATCCGTGTCACCATCAAGAGCAACAATAATTTTATTGTCTTGTGTAACTTCACAACTTGCCAGAAAAAACTCCGAACCCGATAATTTCTGATTTACAAGCTGTTCAATATGTTGTTTATCAATCATAATCTAAATTTATTCTATAAAGAAAGGGGACATTTGTCCCCCTCCTGAGCAATCCCTTCTGAACAAATAAGGAGGGTAAACCCCTTATTATGAAAAAATCTCTCACTACGGAGAGATTTTAACTTATTCTCTGCTGTCCGACCAGGGCTCGAACCTGGACTCTTCTGGACCAAAACCAGACGTGTTGCCAATTACACCATCGGACATTCTCGCAATCGGAGTGCAAATATAAGAAAATATTTTTCGTTTCAACAACACTTTTTTTAAAAAATATTTAGTTGCCAGAAAATAAGCAACATATAAACTTAAAAACTTGTAAAAGGAGCATATTCAAAATACAGGTAAAGAATAGTTGTGTCTGTTTAGTGTCTGTCTATAAAGTCGAGTGTTTGATTCAGAATGTTCGAGATCAAAGCCTGCCCCGCATACTTGCGGGGAACACCATTAAAAAAATAATGTTGTGAAAAAAATTTTAAACCGCAGTATCCGCCAGCCGGCGGATTCGAGGATTTAAAATTTGAGCAACAACGCAGATATCGGACATTATGGACAAACAAAGTTTAGTAAGAGCTTGCCTGTAAAAATGAAGAGGAGATATAATTCATCGTGGGATACTAAAGCCGAAAAAAGAAGACCGTAAATGAGTAATGTTCAATTAAATGATGGTCATTACGGACACAAAATGGTGATGATAAAAAATGACGTTTTACAGTTAATTGCGAATAATTCAAAGTGAATAAGATAAAATTCCGGCCACAATAATAATTGCATTGTCATAATTTTCTTAATTTCGTACCCTTAAAATTGTAGAAAAGAAATTATCCAAGACATGAATTTTAAAAAGACAAATAATTTAATTGGCTGGTTGGTTTTTGGTATTGCCTCTCTGGTGTTTATCTTAACAGCAGAACCAACTGCAAGTTTTTGGGATTGTGGTGAGTATATTGCAACAGCGTATAAGTTACAAGTAGGTCACCCGCCGGGAGCTCCACTTTTTCAGATGATCGGAAGATTTTTTACTTTATTTGCTTTTGGGGATACTTCCCTTGTAGCTTATACAATGAACATTATGTCTGCTTTAGCCAGTGGCTTTGCTGTCTTATTTTTGTTTTGGATTATCACATATTTTGCTAAAAAAATAGTTGTGAATTATTACAAAACCGAGATCGGAACAGCCGAAAAGATTATGATTTTTGGCAGTGGTGCCGTTGGTGCTTTAGCTTTTACATTTGCGGACTCTTTCTGGTTTTCCGCTGTGGAAGGAGAAGTATATGCATTATCGTCCTTTTTTACAGCTATCGTTTTTTGGGCCATTATTCGTTGGGAACAAAATGCAGATGATATTTATTCTTACCGCTGGCTTATATTAATTGCTTATCTGATTGGTTTGTCGATCGGTGTTCACCTGCTTAACTTATTGGCAATTCCTGCCATTACCATGATTTTCTATTTCCGTAAATATAAACCGACAACCAAAGGCATTATAATTTCATTGATAATATCCGTACTTTTATTAGCCGGTGTGATGTATGTAATTGTACCTGGAATTGTGAAATTTGCAGGAATATTTGAACGTTTATTTGTTAATTCCTTTGGATTACCTTTTAATTCAGGGACAATATTTTATTTCTTGCTTGTAGCCGGTCTAATAATATATGGGTTGCATTACACAAGAAAGAAGAAAAAAGTTGGTGCCAACACTGCTATTTTAAGTTTGATGTTTGTGTTGATTGGATATTCGTCATTTGTTATGCTGGTTATTCGCTCCAATGCTGATACACCCATTGATGAAAATAATCCGGAAAGTGCTTTGAGTTTACTTGCTTATCTGAATCGTGAACAATATGGTGATTGGCCTATAGTTTATGGCCGTTATTTTAATGCTCCGCAAAAAGGAGAAGCTGAAGATGGAGTTCCGATGTATGAACGATTTTATTTAGTACAGGATGGTAATCGACAGATAGAAAAATTCATGAAAAAAGATGATGCTAAAGAATTTATAGCAGAATCCGGAAAAGATTATAAAATTGATCATGAATACATTATGGTTCATGATGCGAAGGGAGAGGTGCCTACTTACCATGATGATTTTAAAACGATTTTCCCACGAATGTGGAGTAATTCTCAAAAACAGCATGCCCAGGGATACAAAGAATGGTCCGGATTTAACGGGAATAATGGGATTCCGATTTCAGTCCAAAAACCCCGGGGAGAAAATGAAGTACGGCATAAACCAAAGTTTTTCCAACATAATATTAAATTTTTCTTTTCCTATCAGATAGGGCACATGTATCTTCGCTATTTCATGTGGAATTTCGCCGGGCGCCAGAATGACATTCAGGGACATGGAAATCCACTGAAAGGGAATTGGATATCCGGAATCCCATTTATTGATAACATGCGGGGGAATGTAGCTCCAATGGAAGATTTACCCATGAATATGGCTAAAAATAAAGCGCATAATACATTTTATTTATTGCCGCTCTTACTGGGGATTATTGGATTCTTTTATCATCTGAATGTGGACAAACGAA
Source organism: Bacteroidota bacterium (assembly GCA_051748065.1). Classification (GTDB taxonomy): domain Bacteria; phylum Bacteroidota; class Bacteroidia; order Bacteroidales; family PWNQ01; genus PWNQ01. The sequence goes on along the minus strand of JBNJGZ010000045.1, from coordinate 12,022 downwards.
ACACCTTTATAGTTTTCTTAATGTTTATAATGACAGGGCTTGCTATTATTGTATACTTGAATCAATATCCATTTCAGCCCAGAGAGCGTGATTACGCTTACGCAGCCTCTTTATTTGCTTTTGCAATATGGATCGGGCTGGGAGTGATGTCGCTAACGCGATTGCTTAGCAAAGTGATACCTAAAAATATTAGTGCAATTCTCGTAACGCTTGTTACATTAAGTGCCGTTCCCGGCATTATGGCAGCAGAAGGCTGGGATGACCACGACCGGTCCGAGAGGTATACAGCCCTGGATGTTGCCAAAAATTACCTGAACTCGTGTAAAGAAAATGCAATACTCTTTACATTTGGCGATAATGACACATTCCCGTTATGGTATGCTCAGGAAGTTGAAGGTATTCGAACCGACGTGCGGGTTGTCAATCTTAGCCTGTTGAACACGGGGTGGTACGCTGACCAAATGTCAAGAAAAGCTTATGAATCGGATCCTGTTCCATTTAGCATGGGTCATGAGCAATACAGGACCGGAACCCGGGATTATGTGTTTATTTATGAAGAAAATCTGAAAAAAAACAAACACTATGAATTAGAAAGAATCATGAATTTTGTCGGCAGCGACAAAAAAGAAACAAAATTACAAACCCGACAAGGCAGAAAAAATTATTTCCCAACCAGAAAGTTTAAAATAACCGTTGATTCTGCAAAAGTTGTCGAAGAAGGGGTTGTAAGACCTGAAGACAGAGATAAGATAGTCGATGAGATAAAATGGAAGATTTCCGGCAATGGTGTGATGAAAAACAGGATGCTTCAACTGGATTTTATTGCAAATAGCAATTGGGAAAGACCGGTTTACTTTGCAATAACAACAGGAAGCCAGGCTTATGCTAATCTGGAAGATTATTTTCAACTTGAAGGCCTGGCATACCGCCTGGTACCCGTTAAAGATGATGACAATGATGGTATGACAGGACGTGTAGCCACGGATATCATGTATGATAACATGATGAACAAGTTTGAATGGGGAAATATGGGTAAAGAAGGCGTATTTTTGGATGAAACAAATCGTCGGATGACAATGAACTTCCGTAGTAATTTCGGGCGACTTGCCAATGCATTAATTAAAGAAGGAAAAGAAGAAAAAGCAGAGGAAGTATGTGATAAATGCCTGGAAGTAATTCCGGATTTTAAAATTCCTTATGATTATTTCATCATTCCTGTAGCAGAAGCTTATTATAAAATAGATAAAATTGAAAAAGCAGATGAGGTAATGAACCGGTTGCTTGAAATTTATAATAATGATCTTGGGTATTATTTTAATCTAAAACCCAAGCACAGAAATTCTGTTTCACGAGAAATCGATATGGGAATGACTGTGTTGAATCAGCTTGTTCAGTTATCAAAACAATATAATCGTGAAGAACTGCTGAAAGAAGCTGAAGAAAGCTTTGAAAAATACTATCAAATGTATGTCCAGTTTAAGCAATCAGGCAAATCACCACAACAGCAGCAACAGCAACAGCTACAACAACAACAGCAGCAGCAACAGCAACAACAACAACAGCAACAACAACAGCAGCAACAGTCTCAAGGCATGCAACAACAGGAGCAACAAAAAAATTAAGTTGTTCATTAAGGAAACACATGATAACTGCCATACCTGAAACAGGATGGCAGTTTTTAATAAACAATTCCGGCATCATGTATCTGGTAAAATCGCCTAAAATATTCAATAAAATTACGGATTCAAGTGTTACCTGGCGCATGAGTCAAAAAAATGCGGATTTATATCTGACCTTTGACGACGGACCCGGACCGGAATTAACAGATGAAATACTGGATATCCTTCGTGAGAAGAATGTGCCGGCTACTTTTTTCTGTGTCGGAGACAATGTCCGGAAATATCCGGAGACTTTCCGCAAAATAGTCGATGGAGGACACACCATAGGAAATCATACTTACAATCATAAGAATGGATGGAAAACGCCAAATGCATTATATTTGTCTAATATCAAAAAGTTTGACAAGCATTATTCCACCCGGTTATTCCGCCCTCCTTACGGAAGAATAAAACCCTCTCAAATAAGGAGGATTAAAAAGGATTACCAAATTATTTTTTGGTCATTATTAAGTGGAGATTTTGACCCGGACACCTCACCCGGAAAATGCTATAACAATGTTGTAAATAATTTGCATAACGGTGCTATTATCGTTTTTCATGATAATCTTAAAGCAAAAAACAATATGCGGATAGCGTTGCCAAAAGTGATCGATTATGCAAAAAAACAAAATTATCGATTCCGCAGCCTATGAAATAGAGATAAGCTTTTGAATAAATTTGTCTTATTTTTTAAAAAATAGTTGGAAAAAAATTTGGATTCTGAATAAAAGTTTATTAATTTTGATATGAGATCAAAATAATTAACTAAAAAACAAATTATTATGGATGGAGTAAACAGAGTTATCCTATTAGGGAATTTAGGAAATGACCCGGAGGTCAAAACATTTGATGATGGCAATAAAATTGTGCGGTTTCCGCTTGCCACCAATGAAACTTACAAAAACCGGAACGGTGAAAAAGTAAGCAACACGGAATGGCATAATGTTATTGTACGTCGGCAAGGTTTAGCAGAAGTTGTCGAAAAATATCTGAAAAAAGGCAACCAAATTTACCTCGAAGGCAGACTTAAAACGCGTAAATGGCAGGATAAAGACGGGAATAACCGCTACACTACTGAAATCCACATGGAAAATATGACCATGATGGGTGGTGGGCCCAAATCCGACGGCCAGCAACAACAGGCAGACCAAAATACGGCTGCTAATGTGGAAGAGCCTCCCATGACTGACGAAGGGGATGATTTGCCCTTCTAAGTAAAGGCGTTGATAGTGAGGATAAACAGCATGTTAATTTTGATTGACATGCTTTTTTTGTGTCAGGTTTATCGAAACCCAATAAAAAAGGGTTATAGCTAATCAAAACTATAACCCTTTTTTTGTAGTGGTGGGCCCACCCGGACTTGAACCAGGGACCACTTGATTATGAGTCAAGTGCTCTAACCAACTGAGCTATAGGCCCTAAGGTGCTTGTTGAACTTCGGTCAGCTGTTCCATTATTTACCCATGAACAGACGATGCCGCTAAGCGGCTGCAAAGTTAATATTTTTTTATAATGAAACGAATCTTTCATGAAGAATATTTTCTTTCCCCATATATCACAGATTCAGAAATTTTCTTATCGAAGGTTCGTTAGCTTCACATAATCCTTCTTCTGTGATAAGACCGGTTACCAATGTGGATGGAGTTATGTCAAATCCATAATTTAATACCGGACTTTCGGATGATATAATTTGTACATTTTCTGTATGGCTCCCGTTCCAGCCTTCAATCATTCGGACTTCATTATCATTCCGTTGTTCGATTACCGCTTCTGCAAATGCATCTTTCATATTAATGTCAATGGTGGATGTCGGTAAAGCCACATAAAAAGGTACCTGGTTATCTTTGGCAGCCAAAGCTTTTAAGTACGTTCCAATTTTATTAATAACATCTCCTTTGATGCTTGTTCTGTCGCTACCGACAATTACGGCATCAACCATTCCTTTTTGCATGAGTAAACCTCCTGTATTGTCCGGAATAACGGAATGACTGATCCCTTGTTTTTCTAACTCCCAGGCCGTCAGCCTGGCTCCCTGGTTGCGGGGACGGGTTTCATCCACATAAACATGAATGGGAATACCGGCTTCATAAGCCTTGTAAATTGGGGCCAAAGCTGTTCCGTAGTCAACACAAGCCAGCCAGCCTGCATTACAATGTGTCAGAATATTTAACCGGTCGTTTGATTTATTATGATATAGTTTTTTCAATATTTCCAGGCCATGTTCACCAATTTTTTCAGAGCGCAAAATTTCCTCTTCTCTTAATTTCAATGCGGCACCTAAAGCTTTTTCTTTATTCCGGGAACCGGTATTTTTTTCCTGAAGAACATCAAGCACCCGCTTAATCCCATATTCCAGATTTACTGCAGTTGGGCGAGCCTTTTTCAGGTATTCGGCACGCTCATTTATTAAAAGCATTGAGTCCGGATTTTCAGCTACAGCCAAATACATCCCGAAAGCTGCTGTTACACCGATTAGTGGAGCTCCACGTACCCACATGTCTTTTATGGCAAGGAATGCATCCTCACTGCTTGAAATTTCAATGGTTTCAAACGAAAAAGGTAATTTACGCTGGTCTATGATATTAAACGAAATAGGTTTTTCCGGATTATACCAGATGCTGGTTTGTGGTGAGCCATCAACATACATAGTTCAATTTATTTCTTTGATAAAGACTGGATCATTTGCGTATTTTTGCGCTAAATTAACACGTAAAATTAACATCATTATGGGAATAAAAAATATCATTTTTGATTTTGGTGGTGTAATTTATGATATTGACTTCGATAAGAGCAAAAAAGCTTTTCAAACTTTGGGTGTAACGGAAACACACCTGCCTTTTACAGAACCTTCCGTGAAGTCTATTTTTGATAATTTGGAAACCGGGAAGTTATTTCCCGGGCAGTTTTATGATCAGATCCGTCAGACTACAAATATAAATATGTCGGATAATCAAATCCGGGAAGCATGGAACGCATTGCTTATTGGTTTTGTTAAAGAGCGTATTTATTTACTGGAAAAAATCTATAATCACTATAACATTTTTCTGTTGAGCAATTCGAATTTTATTCATTATCAGAGATACAGAGAGGAGTTGGAACAAGCTTTTGGCTATAAATCATTTAATGAATTATTTCATAAAGCCTATTTTTCGCATGAAATGGGAATGCAAAAACCACATCCTGAAATATTTGAAACCGTGATGCAAGAACAAATGTTAGCTCCTGAAGAAACCTTGTTTATTGATGATACCAGAGAGCATGTGGAATCTGCTGACCGGCTTAAAATACATGGACGGTTTTTGGATATCAGCAATAAGGAGGATTTACTAAATTTGTTTGATCAACAAGGGGTTTTGTATGAAAGAGAATTGGCCGGAAGAGAGTAATATTTTTGCTATGTTGATACGTTAGCCTGGATCTCTTGTAAGATTGCTTCTACTTCGTCAAGTCGGGTAGCTTGAAAAAGGCGAATACGATAAGATTTAAAATGAGAAATGCCTTTAAAATAATTACGATAAAATTTCCGGAAATCTTTGATACCTTTTTCTTCTCCTTTGATATCAATGCTCTTCAGGAGATGATCCCGACAGACAGAAATTCGTAGCTGTATATCCGGCGGCGGCAAGATATTTCCTGTTGAGAGAAAGTGTTTTATCTCATCAAACAACCATGGATAGCCCATAGCAGCACGTCCAATCATTATTCCACTAACCCCGTATTCTTCTTTCATGCGTTTGGCATCTTCCGGTGTTTCAATATCACCATTTCCGATTATGGGAATTTCAAAATTATTGTCATGAGCAATTTCTCCAATCAGCTCCCAACTTGCGTGGCCTCCATACATTTGAGAGCGTGTTCGACCGTGCAGTGTCAGCATTGCAATGCCGGCATCCTGTAAGCGGAACGCTATTTCTTTGGCATTTATGGAATTCTGATCCCATCCTAAGCGGGTTTTAGCTGTTACCGGAATGTCAACAGCTTTCACTACTTCTTGTGTAATGCGAATCATCAGGTCTACATCTTTCAGTAGAGCCGCACCACCACCTTTAGAGACTACTTTTTTTACCGGGCATCCGAAATTCAGGTCAATAACATCGGGTTGTTTTTCCTGAACCATTTGGGCTGCACGTGCCATATTCTCCGGATCATTACCAAATATTTGGATGCCGATGGGACGTTCGGATGGAACAAAATTCATTTTACTTTTGCTTTTTTCTACATCCCGCACTAAAGCTTCCGATGATATAAACTCCGTAAAAACCATATCCGCTCCATGTTGGCGGCATATTTCCCGAAAAGTGGAATCTGTTATATCTTCCATGGGAGCCAGCATAAGAGGCACTTCCTTATTGTTTTTAATAGCGGATATCATCACTGATGAATATATTTTTAATATTTTTGGCAAAAATACACATTTCGGCATGTATAAAGAACCATTTTTTAAAGACCTGAAGCCATTTCCACAATTAGTGATTTTATTGGCATTGACCCTGTTTTTTATGTTTTTTTTCTCTTTAGCAGGGATGGGTTTAACAGCCTTGTTGTTTGATTTTTCACTTCAGGAAATTCAGATGTTAACCCAAAATCCGGATTTCCCAGATGCTATTGCTGCATTAAAGTTTGTTCAGGCAGTATCGCAGATCGGAACATTTCTTATTCCCCCATTGCTTTTTGCTGCTTTAACCCAGCCGAAAAACATAACCTCTTATTTTATGTTCAAAAACGTAAAGGATAATAATACCTGGTTATGGAGTGTTATGGGTGTTTTCACGATTGTACCGCTTATCGGTATTTTGATGCATTGGAATATGAGTATGGATTTGCCTGACCATCTTTCAGGAATTGAAAAATGGATGAAACAAAGTGAAGATGCAACTGCTGAAGTAATGCGTGCTTTTTTGGATGTCAATTCAACGCAGGGGCTATTTATAAATATTTTGATCATTGCAGTTTTACCGGCTTTAGGAGAGGAACTTTTGTTTCGGGGAGGGATCCAACAAGTATTAAATAACCTTGTGAAAAATAAACACCTGGCGATTATTTTCACGGCCATTCTTTTTAGTGCCTTTCACATGCAATTTTATGGCTTCATGCCTCGCTTTGTTTTAGGGTTATTACTGGGATATGCTTTTTACCTCAGTGGTAATATCTGGGTTCCTATAGTCATGCATTTTGTAAATAATGCCTTTTCTGTAACTGTGGCTTATTTATATAACAATGACGTATTAGCCAAGAATTATGATGAAATAGGGATAACAACCAAAGCTATCCCGGTTATTCTGTCCGTTTTATTGACGCTTTATGTCTTATTCCGGATCAGGAAAAATGAGACAGAACAAAGAGTTTTATAGCCTTATTCAAAAGCTTTGAAAGTCGAGTTATTCTTTTTGTGAGAACACGATAAAGTGAAAAGCGGAACGACAGTTTTGCATAAAATGACTTGCTAAAAAAAGGCTATAGCACATCCGAAACAAGGCAGCCAAGGCGTTAGGTAATTTTCTACCGGCTAACAAAATCCTGGCTAAAAGAAAAGCCTTGGATGATATCGTTCCTGACAAAGAAGCTTAAAATCATGAAAGTCTAATCATAAAAAAACCCCGGTTTTGCCGGGGTTTCTTGAGATATTAGAAAATATTATAACTAATTGCGATCTTCCACTCGTTTACGCGTGTTATAGTTGATTTTCAAAGCATTGGCCTGACGTAGCTCTTGCTTGACATCAGAGACAATACCCATTTTCGTATCCTGATCAACTTTTAACGATGTTGTCATAAGTTTACGTTCACCTTCACTCATGGCTTCGCGTTCACGAGCAATAAACTGCTGAACTTCTGCTGTTTCAGCGTAAGAGTCATTAAGCTGAATACGGGGCTCTGTACCTAACATGGCCTGTCTTCCTTTTGGTGGCGGGCCAATGTAGATGTAACTTACGAGCTCCTTCTTTTCAAGCTTTTGTATTTCTGTGGCTTTCGGTTGAGTAATTTGAACCAGCAGTTGAGTTTCCCTCATAGTTGTTGATACCATGAAGAAAAACAACAGCATAAATATAATATCCGGTAGTGAGGCTGTATTAATTGTTTGTGAGCCTTCTTCTTTTTTCTTTTTAAATCTGGCCATATTAATCTCCTCCTACATTTTGAGGTTCAGCTTCCGAAATAGCTACAGGAATTGCTTCTTGAATTGCTTTAATGGCAACCTCATCTTTCAGATCGTTAAATTTCTTTCCATAATATTCCATTGCCATTTCGTCCCGCAATTCTCTAACTGCTGCCGCTAATTCGTTTTGAACTTGTATATACATGTCATACGAAGTACCACGGTCATTTTGCATGGAAATAACGCCTTTGGAAACAGTCACAGTACCTAACCCTTCAATTTCTTTTTCTTCTACTTCAGGGTATTCGGGATTATTAGGATGAACCCGGAGAAAATCCTTGGCTGCATCTTTAAGCTGTGAAATATCCATAGGTTTTTTATCGGTTTGTGAACCAACAAGTAACCGGTCAGCGCTATTAACCAGAACAACGAAGACATTACGTTCTTTAACATCAATATCCTCTTGTTCCTCGGGTGGTACTGGCGGCGGTAGTTTTCTGGTAATACCACGGTCCACATCCATGGTAGTGGTAACCAGGAAGAAAATCAACAGAAGGAAGGCAATATCTGCCATCGCTCCGGCATTGATTTCTTGTGCACCTTTTCTAGCCATACGAGTTAATTTTTGTTTATTTAAATATCTTCGAGATACCTGAGAATATGGTAGCACCAACTGCAAGGATACCTAAAATATAGGTCGCCATCAGTCCGGTACCAACACGTTTCGAGGTTTCTGCCGTAACTTCAAATTTTTCATATACCGGGGCATCTGTTCCACTCGAAGCAAGCATATATGAAATCCCTCCAAGGACGACGAAAGCAATAACTCCGATTAAAATGGGCTTTGCCTTGGCCGGATTGAGGATAACATAAATTATTGGTGCAATAATAGCCAATGCGGCTGCTACGATTAGAAGTGCGTAAGCCCAGAACATATGATACATAGTGATATCAGTGGCTGCGGCTGGCTCTGAAGGTATGTCTTTGATAAAAACAAAATAGATACCTAAAACCACTGATATTGTTATTAAGACATACACTAGTATGTTTAATATTTTGCCAATCTTATCTTCCATAGGGCAATAATGGTTTAGGTTAATTATTTATTTTGTTTCTTAACGAGTATATCGATAAAGGAGATCGTACTGTCTTCCATATCGTTTACAAGGCTGTCTACTTTAGAGACCAAATAGTTATAGAAAATTTGAAGAATGATACCAACGATAAGACCGAATACTGTTGTCAGCAAGGCCACTTTAATACCTCCTGCAACAACGGTAGGTGAAATATCACCTGCTGCTTCAATCGCATCGAATGCTCCGATCATACCGATTACCGTACCCATAAAACCAAGCATAGGAGCAATGGCAATGAATAAGGAAATCCAGGAAAGACCTTTCTCCAGGCGTGCCATAACAACACTGCCATAGGAAGAAACAGCTTTTTCTACGGTTTCAATACCTTCATCCATTTTACTTAATCCTTCATAGAAAATGCTGGCTACCGGACCTCTCGTGTTTTTCATCAGATCCTTAGCGGCATCTACGCCACCTTCATCCAACGCATTTTCAAACTTGGAAAGCAGTTTATCGGTATTTGTTGTTGCCAGGTTGAGGTATAGAATACGCTCAATTACCAGGGCCAACCCTAATATAAGGGTCAACAATACAATACCCATAAAGCCTGCTCCACCTTCAATGAATTTTTCCTTCAATACCTGGTGGAAGGTTTGTTCTTCTTTCTCGGCATCTTGCATTTCATCAGCATCTGCTCCTGCAGCTGCAGTGTCGGCAGCAGTAGTGTCCGATGCTGTAGTATCTGCAGCAGTAGTGTCAACCTGTTCTGTTTCCGCTGTGTCGTTGATTTCATCAGCGTCTTGGGCAAAAGCAGTATTAAGTGCTGCAAAATTGAGCACGCCTGCTAAAGCAAGAAAAGCAATTAGTTTTTTCATAATAACTTTCTATTGGTGTTTTAATTATTGGTTTAATTTATCCCGCGGAGAGAGAGGGATTCGAACCCTCGATACCCTTTTGAGGTATACACACTTTCCAGGCGTGCGCCTTCGACCACTCGGCCACCTCTCCTCATATTTAGTAATATAATATTGCAATCTGTTGAGAACTTGTTTATAAAATTAAAACTTTGCGCTAAAGTACAAAAAAAATGTGTTATTCAAATAGACTTAAAAATTTTTAACTTTTTTAAGCTTAAAATTATCGTATGTGAATGAACTATGAAATTATGGTTTTATTGTTTGCGATTTGAAATTTCTCCTCTTAATGAAGTTTGAAATAATGAACAAAATGTTTTGTGAGGTACTCCACGACCTAAAAGGTACATCATTTTGGCTAATGCCGATTCTGTTGTAATATCCAGACCGCTTATCACACCAATCCGTTCCAACTCCAGGCTGGTTTGATATTTGCCCATATCAACACGACCTTCCGGACACTGGCTTACATTAACAATCTGTACTCCGGCATCAATTGCTTTTTTTATACTTTCAATAAACCAGGCTGCAGTCGGCGCATTTCCTGCTCCATAAGTTTTTATTACAAGACCCTTTAAATTTGGAATGTCAAGAATAGACTGAACAAAACTTTTGTTTATTCCCGGATAAAGGTGAAGTAAAGCAATATTGGTTTCTAAAGTTTTGTGAACTTTTAATTTTTTGAAATTAGGATGGGCAATATATTTTTCATTGTAGTCTATGTTAATTCCGGCATGAGCTAACTCCGGATAATTTCCCGAACGAAAGGCCATGAAATTTTCGGCATTGTATTTAAATGTTCGGTTTGCTCGAAATAATTGATTTTCAAAATAGATAGCCACTTCCGGTACTTTTGGAGTGTCTTCTTCTTTTTCACTGGCAATTAATATGGAGGCAATAAAGTTGTCGCGGCCATCTGTTCGCAGCATCCCCATCGGTAATTGAGACCCTGTGAAAATGACCGGTTTGTTCAGGTTTTCAAGCATAAAGCTTAATGCAGAGGCTGTGTAAGCCATGGTGTCCGAACCATGAAGCACAACAAAACCATCATAGTTTTCATAATTCTCTTGGATGACATTTGCAATGGCTATCCATGATTTTGTGTCCATATTGCTGGAATCGATCGGTGGATCAAAAGACCAGGAATCGATAGTGATATTGTAATCCTGAAGGGCCGGAATTTCCTTTGAAATTTCGTCGAAATTAACCGGCACTAAAGCTCCCGTTTCATTATCTATATGCATTCCAATGGTGCCACCGGTATAAATAACCAAAATGGTTACTTGTTCTTGCATTATGTTAAAATCTGAAGATTTGTTTTGCATTTGCTGTTGTGATTTCTGCGACCTGTTCTATGGTCATACTTTTTATGTCAGCCAATACTCTGGCTATTAATGGTATATGTGAGCTTTCATTACGTTTGCCTCTGAAAGGATGAGGACTAAGATACGGCGAATCTGTTTCCAATACAATTTTTTCTATCGGAATATTTTGAATTTCTTTTGACAGGCGTGCATTCTTAAATGTTAAAACGCCCCCGATACCAATAGAAAAACCCAGATCAATAATTTCTTTCGCCTGGTTTTCATTACCTGTAAAACAGTGAAATATACCACCTAACCGGTTGTTGTTATAATCTTTAATTTCCTCTATGATGGCTTCGTAAGAATTTCTCATGTGAATTATGACCGGTAGGTCTTTTTCTACAGCCTTTTCGCATTGCAGACGAAAAGCTTTCCGTTGTTCATTTTCCAAAGATGTATCCCAGTACAAATCAATTCCGATTTCGCCTATAGCATGGTATTTCCGGGTTTGCAAATAATTGAAAATCCCGGATAATTGTGTTTCATAATTTTCCCGGACCGAAGAGGGATGCAATCCCATCATGGGATACATATTTTCGGGCCATTGGTCACAAAGATTGTGTAAACGTTCTACTGATGCCTCATCAATATTGGGAAGCATAAAATTCTTAACCCCCTTGTCTATAGCGCTTTGGATAACCTCATTTCTGTCATCATCAAATTCTGCAGCATAAAGGTGTGTATGGGTGTCTGTAAAAATCATGGGGCAAAAATAGGAAATAGTTTTGTGCCCGGCAATAAACGGTAAGATTTCCCTTATGGAATGAGTCTTCCAGCATCGGTATTTTCATTTGACCTTGGTGTTTTTGAATACAGATAATGCCAAAGCAATAACTTTATCATTCTTTTGCATACTCAATTCATAGTTTTTTCTAAGTTTGCAGAAAGAAATAGAAAGATGAATGTGAAGAAGC
>JBNJGZ010000044.1:0-15798 GCA_051748065.1 Bacteroidota bacterium | reverse complement strand
ACGGGTGCTTATCCCTATTCATTTATTTTATTCCAAAGTTTATTTCTCTACTTTCTGTTAGGTCTTAATGTTTCAATAGAAAGGGAATACAACCTCAGTTTTGTTTTGTTCGGAAATTGGATGTTCTTTCCGAAAGCAAGCTTCAGATTGTGAATAACATATTCAGAAAAATTGTTTTAGATAATTCAACTTGATTAAATCAGGGGTAATTATTTCCGTTTCAAATTATAATGGTTATTTTAGCACTTGTTTAAGGTTATCAAGTTCAATAACTTTTTTTTGTTGTTTATTGTGGTGGTAAGTATGAATTAAATTATTTATAACTCTTTCTAATATAACACTATTTGAGCATGGAATAAAATGATAGTCCTGAGGAGTGATTTCAATTTTACTTAAAAAATCACTAATTTCTTTACGAGTAAAAACAATTCCACCATTAAAAGCATTAATATAAAAAAGAATATCCTCTATGCCTGCAGTTTGTGGAGCCGGTGAATCGATATAAGCCAAAACAAAATGCTCTGGCAGGTTAACGCCATATACTGGTACATCCAGTTTTTGAGCAAGAATAGAATACAGAACACTTAGAGAGATAGGATTTCCTTGCTTGAAGTCTAAAAGATCATTTATAAAAGAGTTTTCCGGTGCATAAAAATTTTCTTTGTTTGCTTTAAATCCGTGAATATCAAAAATCACATGATTTAAAATTTTTATTTCTTCCAAAGCTGTAATATTATTATTCAGTTCAAGCCAGATATCTTTTCGAATTAAATCGATCTTTTGTCGGATTTTTTCTTTGTTAAGTTCTGGATACCGGTATTCTGCGATCAAAAGCATACCTGTGAGCAGGTCTTGTTCTTTGCTGTTTTTCCATTTCTGTAGCTCTTGTTTAATATACAGGAAGTTTATTTTGGATAGCAGCTCCTGAATGCGAACACGACGTATTTCATCTGTTGTTTGTGAATTTGCTTCCTTCAATAAATCTCTTGCATCAGTACCATAAGCTAAAATACGGTTTTCAACATCACGATAAATTGTTTGGTCAGGTTCATCAAGAAGGTTGATCAGTGATGGAAGTTCTTTTTGAATGTCCATATTATATTTGTTTTGTCAATGTATCCAGGACAAGGTCAATTAGTTTTTTTACGGTCTTTTTGTGATCTTTGCTGTATTTTCCTGCAGGACGATTAGCAATAATAGCACATATCGTCAGGGTATTATGCCCAAGTTGTTGTCCTAAAGCATATAATGCTGATGTCTCCATTTCATAATTTGTTACAGGAAAATTTTTCCAATGGAAACTTGCCAGTTTGTTGTTTTGTTCCGGGTCTGCCGGATCAATTCTTAGCTTACGGCCCTGGGGCCCGTAAAAGCCGGGAGCAGTAACGGTTATTCCCCGCTGAATATTTTCATGAAAGACGTTATTCAGAGCATCCGAACTTTTAATAATATATGGCTCTGAAAGTTTGGGATTCCAGTTGATTTGTTTTATTAAATCCTTAACTGCTTCTTTGTCAATGAGATGCTCGTCTAAGTCATAAAATAAGGCCAGGTTATCAATACCAAGTGCATATTTACTTATCACAAAACTATCGACATCTATTGTTTCCTTCAGTGCACCGGAAGTCCCCAGACGGATTAAGTTTAGTGTTTGATGGGATTGTTTATCAATGCGATTTTTCAGGTCTATGTTAGCCAGAGCATCCAATTCATTCACAACTATATCAATATTGTCTGTGCCAATGCCACTGGAAATAACAGTTAATCGATGGTTACCAATATAGCCTGTATGAGTAACAAACTCACGATTTGACACCTGGTGCTCAATCGTATCAAAGAGCGACGATATTTCATGCACTCTTCCGGGATCACCGACTAGTATTATGTCTTTCGCTATCTGGTCAGGTGTTAAATTAAGATGATAAATGCCACCTTTTTCTGTCAATATCAGCTCCGATGATTCATATTTCTTCATATTCTGATCTTTCTTTTGACAAATATAGCAATTTACAAATATTTTTTTCATACAGAACTGAAAATGATATTAACAAAGAGATGTTAAATTAAGGCCTCCTGAAAAAATTAAAATTATTCCACTATGAAAAGTATAATTTTGTTTCTGATTGTTTAAGGAGCATAAAGAAAAAACAGTGTATTATGATTACGGAAATAATTTCCATAGGTGATGAATTACTGATCGGGCAGGTCGTCAATACAAATGCGGCTCATATTGCAGAGGCATTAAGTGTAAAAGGTTATGATATTCATTGGATAACTACTGTAAAGGATACGGCTGAAGATATCAAACATTCGCTGGATATTGCCAATAGCAGGGCAGATGTTGTTATTGCCACAGGCGGATTGGGTCCCACACAGGATGATCGCACAAAAGAAGTTTTAGTGAATTATTTCGGGGGCAAACTTGTTTTTGATGAAAGTCATTTTGCCCACATAAAGGAATTTTTCCGTAAAAGAAACATGCCTATGCTTGAAAGCAATCGCCAGCAGGCATATATTCCGGACTTGGCCGAAAAAATCCCTAACCAAATCGGGACGGCTTCCGGAATGCTTTTCAAAAAAGACAAAACCTGGTTTTTCTTTCTTCCCGGTGTTCCTTTTGAAATGTTAAATATGATTCGAAATGAAATTATTCCCCGATTACAGAATGATTTTCCTCCTGCTGGTAGAGCTCAAAAAACGATATTAACCTTTGGCTTGGGTGAGTCTTTTTTGGCTGAGAAAATAGCAGATATTGAAGCTGAGCTTCCGGATTACATTACATTAGCTTATTTGCCGTCTCCCCAGCGCGTAAGACTTCGGTTAACAGCTACAGGAACTAAAGGAGCCTATCTGCAGGAAGAGCTCACCAAATATGCTGAAAAGATCAAAAACCGTATCCCGGATCTGGTTTTCGGAGAAGATGATCAAACGATGGAAGCTGTTGTCGGAGAACTTTTGAAGCAAAATAATCTTACATTGGCATGTGCTGAAAGCTGTACAGGAGGCGAAATAGCGCATCGCCTTACTTTTGTTCCGGGTAGTTCAGAATATTTTCAGGGCTCAATCGTAGCCTATTCCAATGAAGCAAAAATAAATATCCTTCAGGTTAGTCAGGAAAGTATCAACAAACACGGGGCAGTTAGCGAGGCAGTCGTGAAACAAATGGCTGAAAGTGCCCGTGCAAAGTTAAATGCTGATGTTGGTGTGGCAACTACTGGCATTGCCGGGCCTGGCGGTGGAACAAAAGAAAAACCCGTAGGTACGGTCTGGATTGCAATAGCTTTACCACAAAAAACGATTGCTGAAAAAAAGAATTTCGGAAATGACCGTCAAAGAAATACAATTCGATCTGTATATCATGCAATTAATATGGTGCGACTTGAATTACTAAAACAATAAGAATGTACCATTATGCTGTTAAGCCTGCATAAAACAACTTTTTTATCAACATTTTTTAAAAAAGTATTTGATTATTGATTTTTTTTGTTTTTCTTTGCAGTCCATTTTTGCGAACTAATAAAAAAGTATACCGATGGCCAGAATATGCGAAATAACAGGGAAAAGAATGATGACAGGAAACAATGTATCTCACTCACATACTAAGAGGAGACGTCGTTTCTATCCAAACGTGCATAAAAAGAAATTTTATCTGAAAGAAGAAGATAAAAATCTTGTCTTAACCGTTTCGAAAGAAGGATTGAGGCAGATCGACAAATACGGTCTTTACCAATCAGTAAAGAATGCCCGTGAAAAAGGTTTTTTAGACCGGTAGATTGAGGTTGATTTTTGTTTTGACATAAAAAAAAGCTGTTATACCACATAACAGCTTTTTTTGTAATAAAACGGCAAATTTTGTCGTTCACTACTTTGATAACTGAATAAATAGGGATATTTTCGCATTCTATGATTTATCGTACAAGCATATTGAGTTTGTTTTATTTTATATTGACTACATTTGCAGCTTACGGGCAAAATACTGATGAAGATTTGGTTCAATTCAGCGGAGTTGTTGTCACAGCGGACAGCATTAACCCGGTGCCTTTTACCCATATTTTGATAGAAAATAAACAAAAAGGGACCATGTCCGATTATCAGGGATTCTTTTCAGTCGTTGCAGAAAAAGGCGATACAATAACATTTTCCTCGGTAGGATTTAACCGGGCTCAATATGTTATCCCGGACTCGTTAAAACAAAACCGATACTCATTAGTGCAAGTTATGAAAGTAGATACAGTTACACTTAGCGAAACAGTTATTTATCCCTGGCCAACGGTAAAACAGTTTAAGCAGGCCTTTTTAGAGTTAGATATTCCTGATGATGATATGGAACGGGCACGAAAGAATTTAGCTTTAGCCGAAATGAAAGAACGAATGTGGGATTCTTCTATGGATGGAAGCATGAATTATAAAAACTATATCGATAAAAAAACGAGTAAACTTTACTATGCCGGGCAACTGCCACCCAATAACTTACTCAATCCCATGGCCTGGGCGGAATTTATTAAAGCCTGGAAAGAAGGACGTTTTAAATCAGATTAGAAGTATACAGTATACAAAAGAGAAAGAATGTACAGAGGGTTTCTATTCACAGTTTTTTTTATTGTAACCAGCTATACTATGCTGGCACAGCAGCTCAGCAGTGAATTGCATGGTACAGTCTATGATGAAGAGGGGAATCCTTTGGAGTTAGTAAATGTTGCCGTTATTGGAAAAAGTGAAGGTACATTTACAGACAAGGATGGACAATATTCTCTGAATGTACCGTCAAATACAATGATCAAAGTTGCTTTTTCTTTTGTCGGGTATAATCGTGAAATATACACGATAAGCCTTGACAGAGATGAGGAAAGAAAACTTGATGTTACACTTCAGTTAATACAAACCGAAATCGGTACGATTACCATAGAAGGGGAGCGTAGTAATGATAAGGGTATGTCAAAATTGCCACCCAAAATGACAACAGAAATTCCATCTGCATCCGGGAATGCTGTTGAAGAACTGGTCAAAAGAAGTGCACTGGGAGTCGCCTCGAATAATGAACTTAGTTCTCAATATTCTGTCCGGGGCGGGAATTATGACGAAAATCTGGTTTATGTTAATGATGTTGAAATTTACAGACCTTTTCTGGTTAGCTCAGGGCAACAGGAAGGTCTTAGTTTTATTAATCCGGATTTGGTCGAAGAAATAAAATTTTCCGCCGGAGGTTTTGATGCCAAATATGGAGATAAAATGTCTTCTGTACTGGATATTACTTACAAAGAACCCGAAGAATTTGCTGCCGGATTTCAGGCCAGCTTACTGGGTGCTTCAGCGTTTGCTCAAAATGTGAATGACAAGAAAACCTTATCTTATATTTTCGGAGTACGTTATAAAAGCAATCAATATCTGTTAGGTGGCCTGGAAACAGAAGGTGAATATCAGCCTACTTTTTTGGATATTCAAGGTCTGTTGCATTGGAAGCCATCACCTGTCTTTCATATTAGCCTGTTAACCAATGTGGCCGATAATACCTACGAAATGGTGCCTGAGTCCCGAGAAACGCGATTTGGAACGCTTAATGAAGCACTGCGGTTTAAAGTTTATTTTGACGGTAAGGAAATAGACCGCTACAGAACCTACAATACTGCCTTAACTTTCCGTTTTGAGCCTACTGATAAATTAAAGTTGAAGTTGATATCATCGGTTTATCGTGCCAATGAATCAGAAACTTATGATATCCAGGGGCAATATTGGTTAGATGAGCTTGAAACGGATTTAGGAGCCGATGATTTTGCCAGTGCAGGACTTAACAGGGGAGTGGGAACCTATCTTGAACATGCCAGAAATTATATGAATGCCACTGTGTTTAATGTTAAGCATATCGGCAAATACCTGGATGAAAAATGGAATTTGCATTGGGGACTGAAAGCTCAACGGGAGATAATCGATGATCAAATGTGGGAATGGAAAATGCTGGACTCAGCAGGATACTCCCTTCCACACGAGCCGGACAATATCGGAAACACAACTCCACATCGTGAAATTGAACTAAATGAAATGATCTCTTCGGAAAATACATTAGCTTCAACACGGTTTACGGGGCATTTGCAAAACAAATGGAATCTGGATGATAGTGATAACTGGCAATTAACAACAGGAATCCGCTTTCAGCACTGGACCTTGAATAACGAATGGATGGTTAGTCCGCGTGCTGCTCTGGATATAGATCCACAATGGGACAGGAATATTACATACAGATTAGCCGGTGGAGTTTATCACCAGCCCCCTTTCTTTAGAGAAATGCGTGATTTTGACGGACAACTCAATACCGACATTAAATCTCAACGCTCCATTCATATTGTGGGTGGCCAATATTGGAAATTCAAAGCCTGGGATAGAGCATTCAAATTCTCTACCGAACTCTACTACAAAGACCTTGATAATCTTATTCCCTATAAAATGGAGAATATGCGTATTCGTTATTATGCAGACAATATGGCTCATGGTTATGCTGCCGGGATTGACCTGAAAATTAACGGGGAATTTGTGAAAGGTGTTGAATCTTATGCCGGTATTTCCCTTATGAAAACAGAAGAGGATATAGAAGGAGATTATTATTATGATTACTACAACTCAGATGGGGAGCTGATAACACCCGGTATGACAATGAATAATGCTCCGGTTGATAGTGTGCGCCATGAACCGGGTAATATTCCGCGACCTTCAGACAGAAGAGTAAATTTTAACCTGTATTTCCAGGATTATCTTCCTCAGAATTCAACTTACAAAATGCATCTGAACCTCGTATTTTCAACGGGTTTGCCCTTTGGACCACCTTCCAATGAACGTTACAAGGATAAGTTTCGCATGCCCCCTTATAAGAGAGTAGACCTCGGGTTTTCCAAGTTGTTAAAAGCAGAAGATCAACAGCTAAAAGCAAAAAACCCTTTCCGGCACTTTAAATCCATTTGGTTGACGTTAGAGGTTTTTAACCTGTTGCAAAACAACAACGTTATTTCCTATATGTGGATTAATGATATAAGTAACCGCCAGTATGCCGTGCCTCGCTATCTTACATCCCGAAAAATCAATTTACGCCTCGTAGCCAAATTTTAACCAGCAGTTTGTTCTTTGGTCTTTAATGCAGCATTGATGGTTTGGCTAAATTCTTCAATTGCATTTCCATCAAAGTTAGACACGCTTTCACTAATGCCAGCTACTTTTTTGACGATAGATTTCTCTAAAAAATTCATTTTCGTAAAATCAAATGCACCTCCGAATAATCCGGTTGCTACAGCATGTTCCCGTAAAGATTGAGGAAAGTTGTTTTCAAACTGCTCTTTAGCTTTGTCTCCGGTTTCCATACAACATAAATATAATGCCAAAGGTTTCTCTAATAATTGATCCTTTTTCTTTTCCATCAATGCTTTCATACGCTTTTGAATGCTGCCGGCATGTATCGAAGCTCCAAGAATAACCATATCCGCTTTGTGAAGATCTACCTTTTTGCTTTTACTAAGGTCATGGATATAAATATCCTGATCAATATGCTTTTGCAATTCCCAGGCAGCTTTTTCGGTGCAACCATGCTTTGACTGAAATACGATAATAATACTCATAGTGTTTTTGTCTTTAAAGATACAAGATATTTCTTTTGCACAATAAAATATTCAAAGACTTAATCAATTCTGAAGTTCTAAAATATTAGTGTAATTTTTATATAAACCAGAAAAACAGTATTTAATATGTTGTTATATAAAGTTATACTGTAACATAGATACTCTGGTATGCATTTTTGTTATTATCTTGTTTGTAATTCATGTTCTGTAAGAAATTTGTATTTTTGTGGTCTTCACAAAATTAGATTGCATATAACGAAATTTAATATTATGGAATTATTAAAAGGAAAAACAGCAGTTATCACCGGAGCAGCCCGGGGAATAGGGAAGACCATTGCTCTTGAATTTGCCCGTCAGGGAGCGAATATTGCGATCTCTGATCTGAAAATGGATGAAAATCTGGAAAATACGACCAAAGAAATTGAAGCAACAGGTGCAAAAGTGTTACCATTAGCTTCTGATGCTTCGAGCTTTGATGATGCTCAAAGCTTTATTGATAAAATAGTTGATGAATTCGGAACAATCGATATCTTGGTTAATAATGCCGGAATTACACGGGATAATTTATTGATGCGTATGGGAGAAAAAGATTTTGATATGGTCATCAATATCAACCTGAAATCTGTGTTCAATCTTACAAAAGCTGTTCAGCGAACCATGTTGAAACAACGCTCCGGGTCGATCATTAATATGGCTTCTATCGTTGGGTTGACAGGTAATGCCGGACAATCAAACTATGCGGCTTCCAAGTCAGGAATTATTGGATTTACAAAATCTGTAGCTCAGGAATTGGGTTCGCGAAATATTCGATGTAACGCCGTAGCGCCAGGCTTTATCGTAACCGAAATGACCGGACAACTGGATGAAAATGTTCGTAAGGAATGGATAAAGACAATTCCATTGAAAAGAGAAGGAAAACCGGAAGATGTAGCTAAAACATGCGTCTTTTTAGGATCTGAATTATCTGATTATATTACGGGACAGGTTATTTCTGTTGATGGAGGTATGCATACATAAATAAATTGCGATTTTACATCAGTAGGTAGAATCAAAAAAAAACCCCGTCCTTTATACAAGGCGGGGATTTTTTAATTGCTCTATTTTATTTACTCTTCGGATTTTTTATCCTTGTTCTTGTTTTCACCTTTATTATGACCAGATTCTGAGGAAGCTGCTTCGCCTGCTAATTCTTTCTTAGCGTGCTTAACTTTAAGCTTGATCTTATCATTCTTCGAGTCATAGTCAGCCACAATAGTGTCACCTTCTTCAATACGAGACAGAATTATCTCTTCAGCTAAAGTATCTTCAATATACTTTTGTATTGCGCGTCTGAGTGGTCTGGCACCGTATTGGACATCCCATCCTTTGTCTACAATATAATCTTTGGCTTTTTGTGTAAGTTTCAGGGAGTATCCCAGATCTTCCACACGGTTATAAAGATCAACAAGCTCGATGTCAATAATTTTGTGGATGTGCTCACGCTCAAGAGGAGTGAAAGTAACCACATCATCAACACGGTTAAGAAATTCGGGAGCAAAAGCTTTTTTCAATGCTTTTTCAATAACACTACGTGCATTATCAGCGTATGAAGCTTCTTGTGCAGATGTTGAAAAGCCAACTCCGGCACCAAAATCTTTAAGTTGACGTGTTCCGATATTGGACGTCATGATAATGATCGTATTTTTAAAATCGATTTTTCTGCCGTAACTATCCGTTAGCATTCCATCGTCAAGGACTTGCAATAACAAATGGAACACATCAGGGTGGGCTTTTTCAATTTCATCCAACAGTATGACAGAATAGGGTTTCCTGCGTACTTTTTCCGAAAGCTGGCCGCCTTCTTCATAACCGACATATCCCGGAGGAGCTCCTACTAACCTTGAAACAGCGAATTTTTCCATATATTCACTCATATCAATGCGAATCATTGCGTCATCACTATCAAATAAGTTACGGGAAAGCACTTTCGCCAGGTGAGTTTTTCCAACACCCGTCGGACCTAAAAAGATAAACGAGCCAATAGGCTTGTTCGGGTCTTTAAGACCTGCACGATTACGGCGGATAGCTTTAACTACCTTTTCAACAGCTTCATCTTGTCCGACAACCTGTTTTTGAAGGTCTTCATTCATATTGACCAGCCGTTTGCTTTCATCTTGTTGTATTCTGCGGGCAGGTACACCTGTCATCATGGCAACTACTTCGGCCACTTTGTCTGCACTTACTCGTTCACGATGCATCTGGGTTTCTTCTTCCCATTTCCGCTTGGCTGTTTCCAACTCATCCTGCATGTTTCGCTCCAGATCGCGGTACTTTGCCGCTTCTTCGTATTTCTGCGCTTTGATTGCCTTTGTTTTATCTTCTTTCAGGTTTTCAATCTTTTCTTCGATATCAAGAATATTTTGAGGCACATTGATATTTGTAATATGCACACGCGCTCCGGCCTCGTCCATGGCGTCAATTGCCTTGTCGGGCAGGAACCTGTCACTTACGTAGCGGTTGGTTAACTTAACACATGCCTCAATGGCATCATCATCATATTTTACCAGATGGTGATCTTCATAACGGTCTTTGATGTTGTGCAGAATGGTTTTGGTTTCCTCCGGTGAGGTAGGTTCAACAAGCACTTTCTGGAAACGGCGTTCCAGAGCGCCATCTTTTTCAATGTTTTGCCTGTATTCATCCAGTGTTGTAGCTCCAATGCACTGGAAATCGCCACGTGCTAACGCAGGTTTAAACATATTGGAAGCATCGAGGGAGCCTGTAGCTCCACCGGCCCCAACAATTGTATGGATTTCATCAATAAAGATGATAATTTCCGGATTCTTTTCCAGCTCATTTAGCACGGCTTTCATGCGTTCTTCAAACTGACCGCGGTATTTTGTACCGGCAACCAGCGAGGCAACATCGAGTGTAATGATGCGTTTCGAAAATAATGCTCTTGATACTTTCCGCTGCACGATTCGTAAGGCAAGACCTTCGGCAATAGCGGATTTCCCGACACCGGGTTCTCCTATCAATATTGGATTGTTTTTCTTTCTTCGGCTGAGGATCTGCGAAATGCGTTCCAATTCGTGATCTCTGCCTACTACAGGGTCCAGTCTGTTTTCTTCAGCAGCACGTGTAAGGTCACGTCCGAAGTTATCCAAAACCGGTGTCTTGGATTTTCCTTCTCCTTGTGGACGACTTCCCTGACCACCACTGCTAAAACCACCTTCGCCTGAGAATTCGTCTCCGGCTGCGCTTCCCGGCATTTCCGAACGAATATCCGGGTTTATATTTTCATTTTTCATTTCGTCTCCTGTTGATAATTCGGTTTTAAACATATCGTAATCTATACCTTCCATTTGTAATGTTCGCGTTACCAGATTGTCCTGGTCATGCAAAATGGCGAGCATAAGGTGTTCTGTTCCTATTTCGTTACTTTTGAATGCTTGCGCCTCCAGATAAGTCACTTTTAAAGCTCGTTCGGCTTGCTTGACTAAAGGGATATTATCCGGGCTTGTAGAATCTGAAGGGCTGCTTTCTTTTACTGCTGTTTCTATTTTGGTACGGAGTTTTTTTATATCAATATCCATGAATGTCAGTAATTGAATAGCTTTACCTTCTCCTTCGCGCAACATTCCTAAAAGAAGATGCTCCACGCCTATATAATCATTACCAAGACGCATAGCCTCTTCACGACTATAGGTTAAAACATCTTTTACTTCTTGTGAGAATTTTGCTTTCATTATTATTTCCTTTCTAAAAAATTCACTAATATAACGCAAACATTGTGCCTTTTGTTGAATCAAAATTAAATCTATTAATAATAAATCTTATATGTGTCTTCAATAGATTGTCAACAAACATTTGTTTATAATAAAAGCGTTTAAAATAAAGGCTGTTTCTGTATTTTTTTGTATTTTCGTGCAAAGAAATTTTGCTGCTGTTAATGTAGCTATTTAACTAAAAGAGAAAATTTTATAAAGATATAGCAGATGGAAGGCGAAGGCGAAAAAATATTTAAAGTAGACATAGAGGGCCAAATGAAATCCGCATACATTGATTATTCAATGAGCGTGATTGTCTCAAGGGCTCTTCCTGATGTCCGTGATGGCATGAAGCCGGTACATCGCAGAGTATTGTACGGAATGCATCAACTGGGCTTGTATCACAACAAGCCGCATAAAAAATCAGCCAGGATAGTAGGAGAGGTATTAGGTAAATATCACCCTCATGGAGACTCCTCTGTATATGACGCCATGGTACGAATGGCACAGCCCTGGTCAATGCGTTACATGCTGGTTGACGGACAGGGAAATTTTGGTTCGATTGATGGTGACAGCCCGGCAGCAATGCGTTATACAGAAGCCCGCATGAGAAGGATTTCGGAAGACATGCTCGTCGATATTGATAAGGAAACCGTTGATCATCAAATGAACTTTGATGATACGCTACAGGAACCTACGGTATTGCCGACACGTATTCCCAACTTACTTGTGAACGGAGCTTCAGGAATTGCTGTGGGTATGGCTACGAATATGCCACCGCATAACTTGAGAGAAGTTATAGACGGTACAATTGCCTATATAGATAATAACGATATTGATATCGACGGATTGATGGAATACATTTCCGCTCCTGACTTTCCTACAGGCGGGATTATTTATGGTTATGACGGTGTAAAGACTGCATTTCATACCGGTCGTGGTAGAGTCCTTTTGCGGGGAGAAGCCGAAATACAAGACCGGCCGAATTCCGATAAGCAACAAATTATTATTCATTCTATACCTTTTATGGTTAACAAAGCCGATATGATTAAACGTACGGCTGACCTTGTTAATGAAAAGAAAATAGAAGGTATATCCGATATTCGTGACGAATCAGACAGAACCGGTCTTCGTATTGTATACGAATTGAAACGTGATGCAATTCCAAATGTCGTTTTAAACAAACTTTACCAAAACACCGCACTTCAAACAGCCTTCAGTGTCAATAATATTGCACTGGTGAACGGACGCCCGATGCCTTTGAATCTAAAAGATCTGATCAGGCATTTTGTAGATCATCGCCATGATGTTGTAGTTCGCCGCACGGAATATGAATTGCGACAAGCTGAAAAGCGGGCACATATTCTGGAAGGATTGTTAGTAGCACTGGATTATCTGGATGAAGTTATTGCTCTTATCCGTAGTTCCAGAACACCGGAAGAAGCCAGAAACGGATTAATGGAACAATTTAGCCTTTCCGAAGAACAAGCCAGGGCTATATTGGATATGCGACTTCAAAAACTTACAGGTCTTGAGCGTGATAAAGTCAAAGAAGAATATGACGAGCTGAAGAAAACAATCGAATATTTAAAACGCATTCTTTCAGAACATGATCTGCGAATGCAGATTATCAAAGATGAACTTATCGAAATGAAAGAACGCTACGGAGATGAAAGAAAATCCAGAATCGAATATGCAGCTGAAGATTTTCGTATCGAAGATACGATTCCCAATGAACAGGTTGTTATTTCTTTTTCTCATCATGGATACCTGAAACGTACTGTAGCAACGGAATTCCGTACCCAGGCACGCGGAGGTAAAGGGGCCAAAGGAAGTAGTACAAAAAATGAAGATTTTATAGAATCGCTGTACATTGCCAACAACCATGATTATATGCTCATTTTTACGGAGTCCGGCAGGTTGTTCTGGCTTCGTGTCTATGAAATTCCGGAGGGAAGTAAAAGCTCTAAAGGAAGGCCGATACAGAATTTAATCCAACTTGGAACAGATGATAAGATTAAAGCTGTTATCAAAGTAGAGGATCTGAAAGATGAAGAAGCAATAGAAGGACAGTTTTTAATGCTCTCTACAGAAAAAGGACGTGTCAAAAAGACACCATTGAAAGATTACTCCCGTCCCCGTCAGTCAGGGATTAATGCTATATCGATCAAAGAAGATGACAAGTTACTGGCTGTTCGCCGGACCTCAGGAAATGATGACATTATGCTTGCAACGCGGGAAGGATATGCAATTCGTTTTCATGAAAATGATGTACGGTCTATGGGTCGTACAGCCTCCGGGGTACGTGGAATTCGAATTACCAAAAAGGATAATTATGTAATTGGTATGGTCTGCGTTAACAGGGAAGAGAAAAATGATGTTCTGGTTGTTTCTGAAAACGGATATGGTAAGCGTTCTCCACTTGAAGATTACCGTATAATTATACGTGGGGGAAAAGGAGTGAAGACCATGAATATCTCTGAGAAAACAGGGAAGCTTATTGCCATAAAAAATGTGACTAATGAGGATGATTTGATGATTATTACACGAAATGGCTTGACAATCCGTTTAGCTATAGATCAGTTACGGTTACTGGGACGTGCTACACAGGGCGTTCGCCTGATTAACCTTGCGGATAGTGATTCAATTGCTGCCGTAGCAAAACTCGAAAAACCAGAAGATACACTGGAGGCTGCCGGGCAGGAACAGGAAAATGAAAGTCAGGAGGAAGAACCCGGTTCAGATGTGGATAATACTGAAAATGAACAATAGAGAGTCTGCAAAAGAATCTATTTTAATACATAATGAATAGTTTGGCAAGAATATTGAAACAAATTAAGAAAATTTAGGAAAAAAGAGAAATAAAGGTAGTTGAAACAAGCATAAAAATATATTATTTTTACAAAAAACATGTGAGTTTCTATTATAAACCAAAAAACAGATAGATGAGACGATTTACAGTATTGCTAATAGCCGTGTTCATATCAGGTATAGCGGCTGCCCAACCGGTTAAGTTACAAAGTGCAATAAATTATCTGGATGATCTTCGGTTGAAAGACGCCAAAGATGCAATTTCAGATGCTTTGGAGCACGAAAAAACGAAAAATGATCCGAAGACCTTGTATTATAAAGGAAAGATATACATGGCCATACACATGGTATCATCCATGGATGATGCTATTGAAGTGGGCATGAAACGGGAAGCCGTGGAAAAAGCTCTCGGAGAACCTGATAAGGATCGTCGCCGCTGGGCTGAATATGAGCCGGACATGCGCATTGAATATACCAAAGATAACAAAGTAGAAGAATTCAATAAGCCTGCAGACGGAGAGTACGAAGACATTGCGGAAAATCCGTTATTGACAGCTTATGATGCCTTTCAAAAAGCTGTGGAATTAGACGAAGACGGTCAATATGAACGAATGGTTCAGCTTGAATTGACTCGCTTAGGTAATCTTACCTATAATGTAGCGGTGCAAGCCTATAATCAAAAGGAATTTGAAACATCTAAAAAGTATTTTAACAAAACTGTGCAGATCAAAAAGAACTTTGGAGAAACAGATACCAATAGCATTTTCAATGCAGCCATTTCTGCTACTAACCTTGAACAATATGACGAAGCTTTAGACCTGTATATGGATTTAGTGGAATACAAATATAATAATCCACAGGTATATACTTCCGCAGGACAGATTTTACTTAGTAAAGAAGATACAGCTAAAGCGAAAAGTGTTCTGAAAAAAGGACGGGAAAGATTTCCAGATAATTATGATGTTTTGATAAATCTTATAAATATCCATTTGACACAGGGAGATATTGAAAAATCAAAAGATATGTTGAATCTGGCTCTTGAAAAACAACCTGATAACGAACAATTGTATTATAATGTAGGTGTTGTATATGATAATAGTTCTAAAGACTCCACACTCAGCGATGAAGAACAGGAAAGAGTTTTTGATCTGGCCGTGAAAAATTATAAAAAATCCATTGAGCTGAAAGAAGATTATTTTGATCCGATTTATAACTTAGGAGCTCTGTATTTTAATGATGGTGTGCAAGTATTGAAAGAAGCAAATAATTTACCACTGGACGATAGTGAAAAGTATGAAGAGATGAAAGAAAAGGCAAATGAAAAATTTGAAAAAGCGATGCCTTATCTTGAACATGCTTTGGAAATTCGCCCGAATGATCAAAATACACTTACAGCTTTAAAAGAATTATATACACGATTAAAAGAATATGAAAAGCTGAAAGAGGTTAATGAGAAACTGGGAGAGGGACAGGAAGAAGTTCAAGAAGCAGAGGAAGCAGAGGAAGCAGAGGAAGTAGAAGAGCAACCTCAGCAGCAGAAGGAAAAAGATATTGAATAAAATATATTGCAGAATAATTGCAGGAGGAGTTAATTATTCAATGATTATAAGGGAGGCTTAATTAAAAGTCTCCCTTATTTT
>JBNJGZ010000043.1:11388-16454 GCA_051748065.1 Bacteroidota bacterium | reverse complement strand
AGTACATAGCCCGGAAAATAATTCCGTTCTTTGCTGATTTTCTTACCATTTCTCACCTGGTATACTTTTTCTGTAGGGATAAGCACCTGGGAAATTTGATCCTGAAGGTTAAGCCGTTTGATCTCACTTTCAATATGCTTTTTAACCTTCTTCTCACTTCCGCTGAGTGCTCTAACTACATACCATTTCTTTTCTTGTTGTTCAGACATACCACACGTTACTTACTGTCGAGATTAAATATTAAAATAAATGACTTTTAACCAAAGAGGCTATAAAATTGCTCCAGTATATTTCTAAAGGTAATATCCATCAAAAACACGACGAGCGCGATTATTAGGGAAGCAATGGATACAACAATAGCACTGTTTTGCAATTCGCCCCATGAAGGCCACGACACCTTATGTATTAATTCATCGTAGCTTTCTTTGAAATATGATTTGATCTTAGCCATTTTTTCAATATTTTGCACGGGTGGTAAGACTCGAACTCACAACCTGCGGTTTTGGAGACCGCTGCTCTCCCAATTGAGCTACACCCGTTTATTGGGAAGGAAAGGTATTTTTAATTAAGCATGCTTAACTAAAATACCTTTCCGGAGTTATTATTTTATCTTCTGTTTATTAGTCGTCAAGAACTTCAGTTACCTGACCGGCACCGACAGTACGTCCACCTTCACGGATAGCAAAACGCAATCCCTGATCCATAGCGATGTCGGAGATCAGTTCTACAGTAATGGTCAGGTTGTCACCAGGCATTACCATTTCAACACCTTCCGGAAGTTTGATTTCTCCGGTTACGTCTGTGGTTCTGAAATAGAACTGTGGACGGTAGTTGTTATGGAATGGTGTGTGACGGCCACCTTCTTCTTTTTTCAGGATATAAACCTCGCCTTTGAATTTGTTATGAGGTTTAACAGAGCCTGGTTTACAGATTACCATACCACGGCTGATCTGGTCTTTGTTGATACCACGCAGTAAAAGCCCTACGTTATCACCAGCTTCACCATAATCGAGGATCTTACGGAACATTTCTACACCGGTAATGGTAGATTTGAGCTTTTCTGCTCCCATACCGATAATTTCTACCGGGTCTCCGGTATTGATAATACCTGTTTCAATACGACCTGTAGCTACTGTTCCACGTCCTGTAATGGAGAAAACATCTTCCACAGGCATGAGGAATGGTTTATCTTTATCGCGTTCTGGTAATGGGATCCATGTATCACATGCATCCATTAATTCCATGATTTTGCCTACCCATTTTTCTTCTTCATTCAAAGCACCAAGAGCTGACCCTTGAATAATAGGAGTCTCATCACCGTTGAATTCGTAGAAATCGAGCAGTTCGCGAATTTCCATTTCAACGAGTTCAAGCAACTCTTCATCATCAACCATATCCACTTTGTTCATGAATACGACGATTCTTGGTACACCAACCTGACGAGCCAGGAGTAAGTGCTCCCGCGTTTGCGGCATTGGGCCGTCAGTAGCGGCAACTACAAGAATAGCACCATCCATCTGAGCAGCACCTGTTACCATGTTCTTTACATAGTCGGCGTGGCCTGGACAGTCAACGTGAGCATAATGACGATTAGCAGTCTGGTACTCAACGTGAGCAGTATTAATAGTGATTCCACGTTCTTTTTCTTCCGGAGCATTATCGATAGAATCGAATGATTTAATTTCCGAAAGTCCTTTTTTAGAAAGGATCATTGTAATAGCGGCAGTCAAAGTAGTCTTACCATGGTCAACATGACCAATAGTACCTATGTTCAGGTGCTCTTTTGACCGATCAAATTTTTCTTTAGCCATAACACTTCATGTATTTGGTTGGTTTTTAATTTATTTCTGTTGCCGAGCCGATGACGAGAATTGAACTCGTGACCTCTTCCTTACCAAGGAAACGCTCTACCCCTGAGCTACATCGGCTTAAAGATAGGAAAGACACGTTTCTACTTTCCCGTAATCGACAAAAAGAGAACAATATTTTATTGTCTCTTTTCAGCTTTGATCTTAGAGCGGGAGACGGGACTCGAACCCGCCACCTACAGCTTGGAAGGCTGTCGCTCTACCGGATGAGCTACTCCCGCGTTGTAATTTTGTGGGGGGAGGAGGATTCGAACCTCCGAAGGCATACGCCAGCAGATTTACAGTCTGCCCCAGTTGGCCGCTTTGGTATCCCCCCCGGTATTAAAAAATCAAATTTTTTAGAACTGTTGATGAGCCGATGGACGGATTCGAACCGCCGGCCAGCTGATTACAAATCAGCTGCTCTGACCAACTGAGCTACATCGGCTTTTATTTATTCTCTTTTTTGCATAATAAATGCAGACCCTGTTAAAAGGTCTGCAAATGTATGAAGGTTAATATAAATTACCAAATAATTTTATAAGAATTTTGCATTTATTTTTTAAAATGCTTGAAATCAAATGTTTTTGTTCTTTTCTTTATATTTTATTAACTGTTTTCGCAGGGCAGAAACTGCCTGATCGGTTGCTTCTTCAAATGTGGATGCCTGTTTTTTGGCAAAAAGATCATCGCCGGGAACTTTTACTTTGATTTCGGATATCTTATTTTCTTTCCCGTCTGCATTTTCCAGTTTAAGGATAACTTCACTTCCTAAAATGCCGTCAAAATATTGTTCCAGCTTATTTACTTTTTCGGTAACAAAACTTTCTAATTTTGAATCAGAACGAAAATGTACTGAATTAATGTCTACTTTCATAAATAGGACCTCCTGTTTATTTGCCCTTTGGATGGGCTTGTTCGTATATTGATTTTAACTGATCGATAGTGCTGTGTGTGTAAACTTGGGTAGCCGCAAGATTTGCATGACCCAAAAGTTCTTTGATAGCATTTAAGTCTGCTCCATGACTTAGCAGGTGCGTTGCAAAAGTGTGTCTTAATACATGCGGACTTTTTTTATCAATCGTACTTACCTGCTCCAGATACTTTTTTACAATGCTGTAAATCAGTTTAGGGTATGGTTTTTTGCCTTGAGAACTTAAAAATAACCAATTTTCTGATGGATGAACATTCTTGTCAAGCAAAAATTGATCTCTTTCCTGCAGGTATGTTTTTAATGTGTTCATCATATAATCATTAACGGGAATAATCCTTTCTTTATTCCGTTTACCTAAAACTTTCAAAGAACGATTGCCTGTGTTAATATCCTGTACTTTAAGTTTTACAAGTTCTGAAACACGCATTCCCGTATTATATAGTAAATTCAGTATAGTATAATCTCTTATTCCAAAAAAATTGTCTTTGAAATCCGCTTCGGTGAATAATTTTTGCATTTCTTTTTCCTGAACAAAGACGGGAAGCCGTTGTGGTATCTTTAGTGGTTTTAGTTTGGATGTCGGGTTATGAGAGATGTATTCGTTTTGCAGACAATATTTAAAGAACGATTTTAAGCTGGACATTTTCCGGCTTACTGTTTTGGCTTGTAGGCCCTGTGCTAGTAAATAACTTAACCAGGAGCGAATAATTAAATGCGTGTGTGACTCAAGTGTAATCTTGCCATAGGATTGTTGTATATAATCAGCATATTCATGCAAATCCCTCCCGTAGGCTTTAATCGTATGCTCCGAGTATCGTCTCTCGTGCTTTATATAAGCTAAAAACTCAGTTATTAATTGTACTATCATTTATGTAAAAAAAGGAAGAAACCTTGATTAATTATTGTTTACTAAGATAATTCAAAATAAAACTTAATTCAAGTTTTCTTCCTTTTCATTCAAAAAAAAGCATGATTACATGCCTTCTTCTTTGTCCCTCATTTGTTGAACATATTCTGCTTTCAGTAGTTCTTGTCTTCTTTCGTCTGAAGGTTTTGTGTAATGTTGCCGTTCTCTTACTTCTTTAATAACACCTGTTTTTTCAAACTTCCGTTTTAATTTTTTTAGAGCGCGGTCAATATTTTCACCTTCTTTTACAGGAACAATAATCATTGGTTTATACCACCTTTCGTTTGTGTTTAAATAATTTTACAATGTATTTTTGTAACTTTTTCAGCATGCAAATGTAAAAAAGATTATTGGAATTTCAAATAATTATATTGATATTTGAAAACTAGTATAAATTTTAAACAAGGAATAAAGAAATATAACTTATCCTCCCCCTTAAAATAACTAATTAACAGGAAAGTTATTATTTATTTTTAAATTATGATAATTGATAGTAATAATAGATGGGCAGTATAATATATCATATTTATTAGTTTTGTCAATTAAGTAAATCCAAAGGTTATGAAACACACCAATACTATAGTCTTATTTTTATTCCTTTTTATTTTTAGTCAGTGTATGTTTGCACAGACGAAATCTCAAGATTGGGAGGTTGGTATTCACGGCGGTCCGACATTATTTTGGGGCGACTTAAGTGTAGCAGAAGATAATGGGGAATATTTTAATAAATTTCAGGATGATAATAGTTGGTCTTTTGGAACCAACATAGAATATCGCATTTTCCCTTTTGCTTATTTGGGTGGTGATTTTTCCTATGGTCAACTAGAGGGTATACGAGACAAATATGCTCCCGGCAATAAGTTAAATCAAACATTTGAAGGAGAATATTTTGATTATTCCCTTAGGTTTCGTTTAAATATTATTGATTTGATTGATAATGATAAAAAGCGGAATTTTAATTTTTATTTACTTGGTGGGGTAGGACACGTACATTATCGTTCGGTTACTCATCAGTTGGAATCAGGCGACTATATTAATTCGGTAGGATACAGTAACAGGGGGCAAGAAAAAGAGACTCTGAAATCTGAACTGCGTATTCCTTATGGAGCCGGTGTGAAATGGTATCTGGGTGAACGTTTTAACGTTACTTTGAATACTACGGTTAACTGGGTGAATTCGGATAACTTAGATGCTACAACGGGCGGTACTGAAATCAATGATTATTATTCCTATACTTCCCTTGGCTTGCATTATAAATTTGGCGAAAAACAAGAGACAAAACCAGAACCTAAACCTGAACCTGAACCGGAACCAGCAGTGGCCGAAGAGCCTGTAGATATTAATTTAGGAATAGATTTTCCGGGAAAAATTTACCCGG
>JBNJGZ010000043.1:2781-11288 GCA_051748065.1 Bacteroidota bacterium | reverse complement strand
AACCAGAACCTAAACCTGAACCTGAACCGGAACCAGCAGTGGCCGAAGAGCCTGTAGATATTAATTTAGGAATAGATTTTCCGGGAAAAATTTACCCGGACTCCTCAATTCAGATAGAATATCAAATAGATAAACAGGATTTAACAAGTGAAGCACTTTTTGAACAAAGTCTGCCAAAAGGTATGGAAGCTATATCAGGCAGGGCTTCAGGAGCTACCTTCAGATTTGAAGATCAAAAGATCAAATTTGATTGGGATGCTATGCCTAAAGCAGACGTCATCCCAGTAAAGATAAACATAAAAACTGGAGACATAGCGAAAGGAGAATATAAAACCGAAGGTAAATTTAGCTATAATGAAAATGACGAATCAAAAGTTAAAACTTTTGAAAAATCGTTCCAAATTATACCTAAACCCACACCTGAACCTGCCGTAGCTCAGAAAGAAGAACAAGAGGAAGACGTCCGGGATTCGATCGTTTATCGTGTCCAGGTTCGGGCGATCTATAACGGAAAACAATCAGTAGAAGAGGTGAAACGTGTGTATGGATTAGAACGGAATGTTTATGAACACTTTCACAAAGGATATGCAAAATATTCATCCGGCGATTTTGATTCTTATTCCCAGGCGCGCGAATACCGTGAACACCTGAGAAATGAAAAAGGGATTGATGGTGCTTTTGTTGTTGCTTTTCATAATGGTGAACGCTTAGATGATTTAGCGGAGGTAGATGAAATCAAATACGATCAACAAAAGGATAAGCCTGAGGAAGAAACAGAAGGAGCATGGTATAAGATTCAAATTGCGGCTATTTCCAGTGAACAAGACAGAGCGGCCAGGGCTGTTATTGCAGATAAGTTCAATCTAAACGCAGAATCAATTTCTGTTGAAACTTCCGGTGGATGGCATCGCTATACGATTGGTGAATTTGCCGATTATTCAAGGGCAAAGGCTAAGCTGACTCAATTGAGAAAGAATGTACCCGGTGCGTTTATCGGGAAATATGTTGCCGGGAAACGTGTTAAGATTTTAGCTACAGACTAATCTTCAAAAAAAGTTATCGAAATAAAAGCCCGGCTCATTTTAGTGAACCGGGCTTTTTGTTTAGTAAAGAAATGTGTCTGCTTTTAATGTTACAAATTTTCTTTAATAAACTCAGTTATTTTATTGAAAAGATGCAATCGGGTATAGCCACCGTAAATTCCGTGATTTTTATTCGGATAAAGCATCATGTCAAAATCTTTGTTTTGTTCTATCATCTTTTTGATAAGCATCATGGAGTTTTGGGGATGCACATTATCGTCAGCTCCGCCATGAACCAGGAATAAATCCCCTTTTAATTTAGATACATGAGACAGGGGAGAGTTATCGTCATAGTTTTCTCCGTTTTCCTGTGGTGTTCGCATAAAACGTTCCGTATAGATGTTGTCGTAATATCTCCAGTTGGTTACCGGAGCAACAGCCACGCCTGTTGAGAAATAGTCTGCTCCTTTGGTCATAGCCAATAAAGTCATATATCCACCGTAACTCCAACCGAATATTCCAATACGTGAACTGTCGATATAGGATTGTTCTCCAAAGTGTTTTGCGGCATTGATTTGGTCAATCGTTTCTAATTTGCCAAGTTCCAGGTAGGTAGATTTTTTGTACTCTTGGCCGCGATATCCCGTTCCCCGGTTGTCAACACAGGCGACAATATAACCTTGTTGAGCCATATATTCAAACCAAATATAATTTAAACTTCCCCAACTATTGGATACTTCTTGTGAACCGGGGCCACTGTAGTTAAATATTAACAGAGGATATTCCTTATTTTTGTCAAAATCATTAGGTTTAATGATAAATCCATTCATCGTAATGTCGTTTTCCGTAGGAACTTTGATAAACTCCATACCGGAAAAATTGTAGTCTTCCATACGGTCCACGATGGCTTGATTATCTTCTAAAACCTCAACTTGTTCTCCGTTTTCCTTGTATATTGCATGAACAGGAGGATGGTCGGCTGTACTCCGGCTATCCAGGAAATAGGAAAAGTCACCGGAGAATTCAACGCTGTGGGTTCCATCCTTTTGGGTGATACGCTCTTTTTTCGAATCGTCAAGGTTGATTTTGTATAGATTGCGTTCCAGGGGACTGGTTTCTGTGGATACGTAATAGACCCGGTTGTTGTCCTGATCAACACCTTTTACGTCCGTGACAACCCAGTCTCCACTTGTTATTTGTTTTTCTTTTCCGTCCGAATTGATATGATAAATATGATTGTATCCATCCTTTTCACTTGTGAAGATAAAACTGTCATCTTCCATAAATGTCCAATGGTCATCGATGTCAATATAATAGGGGTTTTCTTCATGATAGACAACTTCCGAGCTACCGTCATTGGCGTTGGCAAAAAGCACGTCCAGGTTATTTTGCAAACGATTCAGGCGTTGAATAGCCAGTAAATGGTTTGTGTTGGTCCATTTGATGCGCGGAATATACTGGTCTGTTTCTTCTCCCACATCCATTGTTTTGGTGTCTTGCTTATTCAGGTCATAAACATGGATGCTGACAATAGAATTATCTTCCCCGGCTTTGGGGTATTTGAATTTTTCTTCTACAGGATACAGTTTGTTTTCATATAATGTCATCTGAAACATCTTAACATGGCTTTCGTCAAAGCGGTAAAAAGCAAGATGGTCTCCTTTGGGTGACCAGTGAAAGCCTTTTGTAAAGCTGAACTCTTCTTCGTATACCCAATCTGTGGTACCGTTAATGATTTTGTTCTTTTCGCCGTCATGGGTAACCTGAGTTTCCTCTCCTGTTTTCCAGTTGACAATAAAGATGTTGTTATTGCGTACAAATGCGATATGTTTTCCGTCCGGAGAAAATTCCGCCAGACGTTGTTTCCCTTTGGACTCATCACTTAACGGAGTAAGTGTTTCCTCATCTCTGTCCCAGATATAAAAATATCCTTTTGTGGAATGACGGTAGATGGACTCTTGATTGTCAGTAATGAGAATTTTGGATTCATCGGAGTTAAATGAATAATCCTCTATGCTGATTTTTTTGTCTTCATTTTCAAGATTTAACTCACCTTCTTTTAGCAAAGTTTTTGGCTCACCTTTCTTTTTATAGGAATACCGGTTAATTTTTCCGTCTTCCAGTACGGTATAATGTACCCCGTCATTCATAGGATACATGGATTGTACCGAACGCGGATAAAATTTTGCGCTAGCCCATATATCTCTCAAATTCAGTTTTTGGTTTTCCTGTGCAGTGGCTGTAATAAAAAGGATCAGCGCTAAGCCCGCCGTCAGGAATATTCTGTTATGTTTCATGGTAAATGGTTTAAAATTTTGCTCAAAAATACGAAAAAATGAGCCAGAATATATATAGCAATATTAACCTGATAATACCAGTCAGACTTAGGGCGTATAAAATTTCATGGCTCCCGGGTTAATACCCACTCTGAAGCTGTCGCAAACGGATTGGGTATTTCTGCTATAGCGTATAATCCAGCCTTTTTGCTGGTAGTCCAGAGCATTGGAAAAATACAAATCCCCATTATCCGGATCTATGGCTAATGAGTTAATATTGCGGTTTGCTTTTTTGATATACTCTTGTATAGGAATTGCAGTGTCATTTATTGACATCCCATAAATACCTTTGTTCGTAAAGAACAGACTGTCGCCATGCTCATTTATCGTAAGGTCTTCCGGAGAAATTTCTTGTTGAGGAAATGGTATGCTTTGAAGGACTGCCAGCTGGTCAGGGTCAATTTGGGTTAAAGCCGGAACTTCTTCATTATTGTATCCCCCGCTGCTTAAAACCCATATATTGTCGTTTTTGTCCATTACAATACTGTTGGGTTCCTTGGTCACAGGAATAGTTTGGATAACGGTTTCGGATACCGGATCAATAACAGTAACTGTATTATTGGGTTCATTTACATAAAACTCTGACCAGTTGCATGCAAAAATCAAATCTTCGTTATACAACATAGCGCCAGTGGATTTACCGGCATCTAAATTCCCTGCATTCTGATAATTGTTGGAATTAATAATATGCATATTGCTCGATTCCAGGTCAGAGATAAATATCTTACCGGAGGAGGTAGACTGAATATGGCGGGGGCTGCTTAGGCCTGTGATCGTATTGACAGACGAAAAATCGGTTAAATCCACAACTTCAACTTTCCCCGCATTATTGATGGAAATTATTGCATGATCATTCAAAAATTCTATCTGAAACGGGATATCTCCTAAGGGGTTGTCGTTAGCGGAATAAAATACTTCATTGTTTACTGTCTTATCTGCAGGATTGTAAAATGACAACGAACCGTTGCCGCTGCTATAATTCCCTTCGTTAATAATAAACAGACCTTGTTCTTGAGCATACGAGCTGCTGTCGTCGTGTTCTTCGCCGAATTCATCATCTTCGCAACTTCCCGATAAACTTACGATCAGGAATAACACGAGAATTTTGCCTAAGTAGTGTCTTAATTTCTTTTCCATATTAATCCTAATTTTAGATGAAAAACACGGCCGGGCATAGGATACCAGGCTACAGACTGATAGTCGGTGTTTAAAATATTGTCCACACGAATGGAAGTGGATAGTTTGGTTTTATTAAGTTCCCAGGTTTTTCCAATTTCCAGATCGTGCAGCATAAAATCCGGCATATAGCGAGAATTATCCGATGTAGTGTAGCGTTTGCCGGTATAATTGTATTTGTAAATCAGATTCCATTGTTTGTAATTGACAAAAGCCATTACATTTCCACTGTGTTTTGGTACATAAATCAATTGTTTCCCCAGGGAAGCATCTCCCGGATAGAGCTTTTCGGCATTTTTTGTACTTGTAAATGTATATTGTGTATTCAGGCGAAAAATCGAATTGCCATACTTTTTCGTGATCGTCAATCCGGTTTCAATTCCTTGCGAATGAACTTTTTTCAGATTCGAAGGGGTCCAGTAGCTGGCTACGGAGTCGGGTTGCCATAATATCCAGTTATGGATTGAGGAATAATAATAAGTTGCAGAAGCTTCTAACAGGAGCTTTTTTTGTTTGTATTGGTTTTTATACTGCAGCCCTGTTTCATAAGAATTTCCGTATTCAGCTTCCAGACCGGGATTGCCTCCCGGATTCCAATATTTGTCGTTCATCGTCGGGTAATGGTAGTTGCGCGAGAAATTGGCCATCCATATTAGTCTGGATGGTTTTAATAAAGAAAACTTCAGGGATGCTGACGGGAGTAAGTTGATCTTTTTATTGTTGATTTTTTCTGCCCTGATAACCCATAAGGTTTGAAGTCTTGTCCACGGCCGGTACATAAAACTTGAAAAAGCAGACAAGTGATTGCGTGTAAAATTATCTTCATAACCGGAAGACTGTACATTATATAAGTCACTATTCAAACCCGTCTCGATAGTTGCATCGGAGGAGATATAATATTTGTAGGCTGCATGAGTAGAAAAAAGCCGGGATTTATTCGTTGTCTGCAGTCCTGCAACAGGATTTTTGTATGTGTAGGATTCGTCAAACCAGGCTGTCCTGATAAAAATATGGTCTTTTCCTTTTTGATTTTCCCAGGACAATTGTGTACGGACAAACTCATTGCTTTGTTCTTCGTTCCGCTTCATATCCTTCACCGTAAGCGGTCGCGGTAATTCACGGAAATTGCTTTGAGCCCATATTCTTGCGCTAAGCGTATTGTTACGATCGATTTTATAATGTATATTTTCCATTAACCCACTCTGACGGTATGCTGCATTTTTTTGTGTTTCCTCAGGATAGGGTGGTTTTCCTTTTGTGTTGTTTTTGTAGGTGTATTCGTTTTCCGATTGGATATGGAACAATCGGGTGTTGATTAATAATTTCCCCGTAATAAAGTTGTTTTCTACACTTGTTTTACTTCCTTTCAGGCTAGAAATTTCCTGATTAACATTGAATGTCAGGCTGTCGCTCCAGTTGGCTTCATTATCCAGATGAATGGCACCACCCAATCCTCCGCTGGTACTGAAAATGGAATTTCCTCCTTTCAATAAGGTTAGCTGGTCCATAATATTCATCGGGATCAGTGAAAAGTCTGTTTGCCCCAGGGTAGGCGAATTGATATTGACTCCGTTCCAAAGCACTTGTGTGTGCGAGGCTCCAGCTCCGCGAAACGAGGAGGTGGAAAGGGCTCCCTGGCCATAAGATTTGATGAACACAGGACTGTGAGAAGCCAGAGTTGCTGATAGCGATAAAGGCTTGATTAGTTGCATATCTATACTATCCATCCGCTGCCTGTTAACACCGTTCATCTGGCTTGAGCGCTGCTCTTGTATAGACACCGCTTCAAGGATTATTGTGTCCTGCTTTTCCTGGGCCTCGGAACTGGCAATAATTACGAAAAAGGTTAATATGATTATGCTTATTCTTTTCAATGTCGGATCAGAATTTTTTTGGTGTTTGTTCCGGTAGCAGTTCTGTAAATCAATAAATAAATTCCTGCTGACAGATTTCGTGTTTGTAGCTGCACCTGCCGGTTATTTATGTTTCCGGCTTTACGATGGACCTGATTATTCACATCAACCAGGCGGTAGCCCAGAATAGGCACTGAGCTTTTGATTTGCAGTTTATCGTTTGCCGGATTGGGATAAATAGAGGTCCGGTCTGCCGGGTTTTTCTGAATTCCCACGTTCGTAGAATTATGAATTACTCCCACAGCATCAAGATCAAACCCACCGGAAGCGAAATCGGTCGGCCAGGGGTCGTTGATTCTCCTGCCGTTGACATCATAGCTTGCCAGTGAATCTATAAGAGTACCTGTAACATCAAGAATTCTGATGTATTGAATATTATTCAGGTCTATGGCACCGGAATCGGATAATTCTTCCAGATCGAAAGGCGTACCGTGTGTGCCGATATATTTTCCTGCCAGGTTGTTGACTTTTGTGGGGCTTAATGTATCATAAGCTCCTTTCTGTGTTGTTGTATCGGTCAGCGAGGAAGCCGGGAAACGCACAAAATGAGTTCCGTCGGAGCTTACCTCAACAAATGCCAGTTCGAGATAATAATGGCCGAAGGCATTTTCAAAGACAGCAAAATCCCAACCGTCGCCATTAGCGACAGGCTGTGTAAACGATAATGTGATGTAGCCACTGTCTCCCAGGCTAACAACATTTTCGTTCGCTTTATAAAGTGTGTTGCTGGAATCTCCGTGTGTAACGTTACCTGATGCAGGCTGCGCTATGTTTTTCCATCCGCGGTCAAAGTCTTCAACGGTAGTGGCCCAGTCGATAAAGACAGAGCTGTCACGGTGAATGGCTGATGTTCCGGATTTATTAGCAGCAGGGTGGTACTGCGCCGTCAGAGCGGAGCTCCAAAGACACAATACCCCAATGGCTGCTAAGCTAAAAACAAATCGAATATATGAGTATGTCGATTTCACAGATTTATAATTTTTGAATTTTCGTGCTATATAGCTGTTGGTCTGTAATAACTTTTACAATATACATTCCCGGATAAAGGTTGGTTAAGCTAATAGTAGCATTTCCGTTCATTTGTTTCGTTTTCACCATTTGGCCTTGCAAGTTGTAAATAACAATCCGGCTGTTTTTGATTTCTGACGGCAGATTTACAGTCATTTTATTGCGAACGGGATTCGGATAAACATCCAGGGTTTTATATTGTGATGATGCAATTTGCGTAGTAACATCTTCAGCAGCTACAGGTAATTCCGGGATAAGTGCCGGCATAAAGTCCGTATACGAACAACCAAACCAGGCACTGTCGGAAATTGTTGTGGATAGCCCGGCATTCATCATCCAGTCATGAAGCCCTGTTCCGCTCCAGGTGCCCCAATAATTGGGAGAACCACCAATGCCGCTATGTGCTTTGTATTCGATCGTGTTAAGGAACCCACCGCCTGTATTTATGTTCAGGTTTGTATCGGCAGCTGCAATTTCAGCAAGCATGGAGTCCGCTGTGACATTACCGTCAAAACGGTAGCCCCAGGCATAACTTTCTGTGCTGCTGCTGTCATTAAAGTCAACAACCAGCATGGCTACATTGCTGCCATTACCAATCCAAAAGGTGATATCATCAAATGTAAATGCTGATTTTGCCCAGCTTAGTTGGATTTGTGTGGCTACTGTCGTGTCAATGTCATTGGAAAAGACCTCAAAAGACGATTGATACAGACCGGGCGTGCTGTCGCGACGGCAAAGGACATCAAGCGAGATACTGTCCTGTGCAGAAATCGTTGTGTTGTTAGCCGGTGCTCCGGATAAACCGAAAAGTGTTTGGGGATTTGTAATACTGTCGATGGTAAGCGGACTGCTGCCGGTGTTTTTTAAGTATATGGTGTGCGTTAATTCTGTCTGAGCTGTATCTATAGCTCCAAAATCAACAGTATATTCACTTATTTCAAGGGTTTGTGCTTTTGCTGTAAAAGAAAATGCCACAGCAATTATAAATACTACGATTGGGCGAATAACGCCATTTTTTATTGTATTCATCTTTGAAAAAGGTTTTTTATTAA
>JBNJGZ010000043.1:0-2681 GCA_051748065.1 Bacteroidota bacterium | reverse complement strand
TTAAAAAACCTTCAGGACAGGAAGCTAATGTGAATAGAATAATTGAAATTATAATTA
Source organism: Bacteroidota bacterium (assembly GCA_051748065.1). GTDB lineage: Bacteria > Bacteroidota > Bacteroidia > Bacteroidales > PWNQ01 > PWNQ01. The sequence continues at coordinate 2,624 of JBNJGZ010000043.1, read as the reverse complement.
TAATCCACAAGCCTTTAACCCGAAAGCTTTGTTATTTTTAATTGTGGTTTATGGCAGGTCTTCTGACTTACTCCCTTCGTAGTAACCTTCCCGTCCGCCGTTGGCAGACAGTGGTAAAGAGGACTACAAAGTATTTAGAGCTTACAGCAGCGGGTACTGTCCGGGATTTACACCCGGTTCCCTATTAAGAAATAATTTGCCGGCGTTTGATTATTTCACCTAAACCGGGTGCAAATGTAAGTGCATATTCCCGGTTATCCAAAATATCTTAAGGAATAATTGTCGGTATTTTAAATGATGTTAGGGAAGTGTGTTGTCTGTCAGTGGTTAATTAAAGTTATTTTTTATTAACAAAAGAGTTTTATTTTGTGGAAAAGATTGTTTTTTTCGTTTTTAAGAAGAATTATTTGGATTTTAACCGGAACTGTTTTATCTTTGTTAATTCAATAACAAAACGGAGTAATGGATTCTATTCATTACAAAGTTTACACGTTTAATCCCGTTTTATCGGGATGAGATTTGCCCGGTAAAAGCGGGCACATTTCATAAAAATCAATCGGATCCGGAGGAAAACCTGATGGAAAAGAGAATAGGTACAGTCATTATTCTTATCGAAGACAAGCATGTAGTATCACGGCTCAATGAAATTGTGTCAGAGCATAGTGATATCGTTGTGGGCCGGCAGGGTATTCCCGTGCTGGAACAGGAAACACAACGAAGTGTGATCTCCCTTGTGCTTTATGGCGATCTTGACAGGATCGGAGCTCTTACAGGTAAACTCGGACGGTTGAAAGGCGTTAATGTAAAATCCGCTTTGTTAAAAAACTCAAAACCGTCAGATTATGAGCTCGAAGATTCCTGAACTGTTTCAACAAGACAAACCCCGGGATAAAATTCTGGAAGAGGTGTGTGAATACTTAAAACAAGCGTATTCCGTGAAAGCCTATTTCTGTAAAATCTTTGGCAAACGATGGGCATTTTATGCCGGTGATCGTCATATCGAAATTCCGCGTAACCGTTTTGAGCTTAATAAAAACTACGGACTGATGGTCGAAAGCATTGATCATCTTGACGAAAAACATTGGAATGAAATAGTTCAAAAAATAAAGTCTAATTTTTAAAATAACATATAACTACTATGATATTTAAACCAGAAGAATATCGCATCCCTGATGAGCCTATGAAACCGTTTATTGACCCGGATGAAATTTGGGAATATATAAACAATACGGAACCGACCAGAGAGAGCGTACAAGCCGTTATTCAGAAATCCTTAAATAAGGAACGGTTAAATTTGAAAGATACAGCCACTTTAGTGAATGCTAAAGATCCTGAACTAATTGAGGATATTAAAGAGGGTGCCCGCAAGCTGAAAGAACTTGTTTATGGAAACCGCATAGTGCTTTTTGCTCCATTGTATATCGGAAATAAATGTACTAATGATTGCCAATACTGTGGTTTCCGGGTAAGTAACAAAGAAGCTGTTCGGAAAACTTTGGATGACAGCGAAATAAAAAAAGAGGTCGCTGCCTTGGAAGATAACGGGCAAAAGCGTCTTATCCTCGTTTATGGAGAACATCCCGATTATGATGCGGATTATATTGCCCATACCGTTAAAACGGTATATGAGGTTAAGCAAGGCAACGGTGAGATCCGGCGGGTAAATATTAATGCGGCACCGTTGGATATCGAAGGTTTTCGCAAGGTTCACGAAGCAGGTATCGGTACTTATCAGGTTTTCCAGGAAACGTATCATCCGGAAGCTTATAAGGAATATCACCTGGGAGGAAAGAAAAGAGACTATAACTATCGCCTGACCTCTTTAGACCGTGCTATGGAAGCCGGAATAGATGATGTAGGAATCGGGGCATTGTTCGGACTCTACGACTGGCGGTTTGAAGCATTGGCTATGGTGCGCCATACCAACCATTTTGAAGCTTGTTATGATGTAGGTCCGCACACTCTTTCTTTTCCGAGAATTCAGGATGCAGCCTCTATAGGGCTTTCCGAGAAATATAACGTGGATGATGATACATTCACTCATCTGATTGCTGCTTTAAGACTGGCGGTGCCTTACACCGGACTTATCCTTACTGCCCGCGAGAATCCACGGGTCAGAAAAGAGGTGATGCGCTTTGGTGTCTCGCAGATTGACGGAGGCACAAAACTCGAACTGGGGTCTTATCAAAATTCGATCAATGAAGATCAGGATTTGAATAAGGAGCAGTTTATGATCAATGACTCCCGCTCTTTAAACCAAATTATTGATGAGTTGCTGGATGACGGATTTTTGCCTTCCTTCTGTACGGCTTGTTACCGATTAGGAAGAACAGGAGAGCATTTTATGGAATTTTCTGTGCCTGGTTTTATCAAACGCTATTGCACTCCGAATGCCATTCTTACTTTAAGTGAATATCTGATGGATTATGCTCCGGAAGATACACGGGAAAAAGGCTGGAAGGTTATAGAAAATAACCTGAAAGAGCTGGAAGAGAATAATTTTAAGAATGTTCCCGAGATCCGTGAACGAATTGACCGGATTAAACAAGGAGAGAGGGATTTGTACTTTTAATTTGTGTTTGTCCGGAATGTCAATCAGGGTTTCCACCCCCTCGCTGCTTTTT
>JBNJGZ010000042.1:0-16532 GCA_051748065.1 Bacteroidota bacterium | reverse complement strand
GAAATGGATCAGCGTTACGAGCTGTTAAAAAATGCGCATACCCGTAACATTAAAGAATATAACACCAAGTTTGTCGACCGCAAATTAAATCCGGAGCAAGGACACCGTTATTTGCCTTATATTGTTTTGGTTGTTGATGAGTTTGCAGACCTGATTATGACGGCAGGCAAAGAAGTGGAAAACCCCATCACTCGGTTGGCGCAGTTGGCAAGAGCTGTAGGAATCCATTTAATCATCGCTACTCAACGTCCTTCGGTGAATATCATTACCGGAGTAATCAAAGCGAACTTCCCGGCCCGGATAGCTTTCCGTGTTACCTCCAAAGTAGATAGTCGCACGATCCTGGATGCCTCCGGTGCAGATCAGCTTATCGGCCGTGGTGACATGCTCCTCTCTACCGGAAATGACTTAATTCGTCTGCAGTGTGCTTTCGTTGATACTCCTGAAGTCGACAATATTTGTGATTTTATCGGGGCACAACGGGCTTATTCCAGCGCGTTTGTACTCCCTGAAGTTACAGAGGACAGCGGCGGAATAAGCGATGCAGGCGATGAAGACCGCGATGATCTGTTTGAAGAAGCAGCACGTGTAATAGTGCAACATCAACATGGCTCCACTTCGCTGTTGCAGAGAAAATTGAAATTAGGCTATAATCGTGCCGGAAGAATTATTGACCAGCTTGAAGCCGCAGGCATTGTCGGTGCTTTTGAAGGCAGCAAAGCACGGGAAGTAAAAATTAGTGACGAAGCCACTTTGGAACAATATTTGAACGGAAATAATGAATAATAGATTTTATAGATAACAATATGAGAAAAAAAACATTCCTCCTTGTCATTTACCTGGCGTTTACGGGATTAGTATCCTCAGCACAGGTAGACGATACCAAATCAAAAGAGATATTGAACAAAGCCAATAGTAAACTGGAATCCTATCAGGATGTGAGTATTAAGTTCAGTTACAATATGGATAACAATGAAAATGATATTCATGAAGAAAAATCCGGCTCTGCCTGGATTAAAAATGATATGTACAGAATTAATATTGAGGACCAAGTCATTATTTCTGACGGTGAAACAGTATGGAGTTTTCTACCGGAGTCCAAAGAAGTACAAGTAGCTTCAGCAAATGAAAATGATGATAACAATCCTTTAAAGGTACTGTCAAACTGGGAAGACAAATACCGCTCAAAATATATCAGGTCTGAATCTATAGCTGGAAAAATGATCGATATTATCGATCTGGTTCCAAAAGAAGGCAAATCTTTTTTCAAAGTCCGTGTCCGCATTAATCAAAAAAACAATCAACTGGTCAGTTCTACGGTTTACGATAAAAACAGCACCACATACACATATATCATTGAAGAATTTAAAACCAATAATAATCTTCCCGATAGTAAATTTAAATTTAACAAATCCGACCACCCGGATGTAGAAGTTATAGATCTTAGATAAATAATCATATTTATTACAGATAAAAATAAAAACGGGAGCAGCAATTGTTTCCCGTTTTATTTTGATTTTTTATATTGGTAATTCCTGTTATTTTTGCCCTATAAACTCTTATGATTTGATTTTCATAATTTTTGAAGCTATCATTTTACAAAAAATATCAGATTAAAATTTTAGCAAAATTATTTATCTGTTAAAAAAATAGATCAGTCAAATTATAAAATTTTAAAATATATGCTCTGTCCACTTTGCGACACTCCACTTGAATCCAGAGCAGATAACTACTTTTTTATCTGTTCAATCTGCGGCGCCTACGTAAGAGATAAAAACTATCATGTTACCAATGAAAGAGAAAAACAACGGTATTTGGAACATAATAACGATGTCCATGACGAAGGATACCAAAATTTTACATCTCCTATCACAAATACTATTCTGGAAGAATTTACTGCCGGGAATTCAGGACTGGATTACGGTTGCGGAACCAACCCTGTTATTACCAAAACCCTCAGGGAAAATGGATATAATGTGACATTGTATGATCCGTATTTTTTCCCGGCTAAAGATTATCTCAAACACAAATACGATTATATTTTCAGTTGCGAAGTATTTGAGCATTTTAACGACCCGAAATCCGAAATAAATAAACTGATAAGCATCTTAAAACCAGAGGGCTACTTAATTATCATGACTCATCTTTACAATGAGAAAATCCCTTTTGCAAAATGGTACTACCGGAATGATTGCACACACGTTTTCATTTATACTTTAAAAACAATAAAATACATTGAAAAAACATTTGATTTAGGCATTAAGAAAATAGACAAAAAATTAATAATTCTTAAAAACACGGCCGTCCCTAATTCGATTTAACCCTTTTGCAACAAACGACTTAGAGGTTGCTTAAAAGAAATAATCTCCTGCAAATATCTAACTGAATATTACTTCAAATATTTGGATACTGTTTCCAATAAAACTTTCAGGCGAATAGGTTTTGTGATAAGATCGTCGCAACCGGCTTGTAATACTTTTCCTTTCTCATTTGACATCACATAAGCTGTTTGGGCAATAATAGGAAGATTCTTGCGAAACTCTTTAATTTGACGCGTAGCTTCATATCCGTCAAGTTCGGGCAAACGAATATCCATTAAGACAAGATTAATATCGGGATTTTCAATTACCATTTTCACAGCTTCTTTCCCGTTTTTAGCCCACAACATTTTAGCATTTGTTTTTTTCAAAGCGGATGAAATAAACAAATGGTTGGCTTCCACATCTTCAACGATAAGTATCATCTTATCGCTCCAGTCAAAATTTTGACTCCACTTTACTGATGTTTGTCCGGATTCTTGCACAACTATCATATTTTTTCTGAGCATAAAAATACAATTATTTATTGAAATTTACAAACTACTTTTAATAAATCGTGGCAACCCGTAACAATCACAAAAAAAGCGAAGAACATTTTTGCTCTCCGCTTTTTAGATTTTGGTTTCAGTGCGAATTATTCATCTTTTTTATTATCAGAATCGCCCTGTTTGGTTTGATCCGAGTCTTCACGATACGATTCATCTTCTTCCGGACTGGCAATAGAGTTTCTCATATCGGTATCAGCCTGGATATTGCGATATTTCTGATAGTCCATTACGCCAAGATTTCCGGAGCGGAATGCTTCAGAGATAGCTTTGGGAACCTCTGCTTCAGCTTCAATCACTTTAGCGCGGGCTTCCTGAGCTTTAGCTTTCATCTCCTGCTCTTCCGCAACAGCCATAGCGCGGCGTTCCTCAGCTTTAGCCTGTGCAATATTCTTATCGGCATAAGCCTGATCCATTTGCAGTTGGGCTCCGATATTCTTGCCAACATCAACATCGGCGATATCAATCGAAAGAATTTCAAAGGCAGTACCTGAGTCCAATCCTTTTTCCAGAACAACCCTGGAAATGGAGTCCGGATTTTCCAAAACGGCTTTATGGCTTTGGGCCGATCCGATAGAAGAAACAACACCTTCACCAACACGGGCTAAAACAGTTTCTTCACCAGCACCCCCTACTAATTGTTTGATATTTGCACGAACGGTTACTCTGGCTTTGGCAACAAGCTGAATACCGTCTTTTGCAATTGCAGACACCGGAGGTGTATTGATAACTTTCGGATTTACTGACATCTGAACAGCCTCTAAAACATCACGTCCGGCAAGGTCAATGGCAGCAGCAGTTTGGAAGTCAAGGCCCATATTTGCTTTTTCAGCAGATATAAGTGCATTAACAACAGATTTTACGCGGCCACCGGCCAGATAATGAGCCTCTAACTGATCGCGGGTTAAATTCAAACCTGCTTTCGTTGAGTTAATCATGGCTGTAACAATAACTCCTGGTGGTACTTTACGCCAGCGCATCAGGATTAGCTGTAACAACGATATCCTTACGTTGGAGACCAATGCGGAAAACCACAGGCCAACGGGGATAAAATAAAAGATGAGCCACAAGAAAAATATCGCGGCTACACCAATGGCAATCATAATTCCTATTTCCATAAAATTAAGGTTTTAAATGAGGTTATTTTATTTTGGTTTAACATATATTCTATTTCCTTCAACTTTGGTTACGACAATTTCTTCTTTTGCATTCATCATCCCTGCGATAGACTGAACTTCATAATACTGGCCTTTAATCCGCGCTTTACCAGAAGGAGCCAGCCTGGACATTGTAACTCCTGTATCACCTTTTTGCAGAGTATTGTCTTCAAATGTATTGGCTTTGCCCGTAATAGACGATTGCAACCCTGCACTTTTCCAGGTACGGGAACGAAAAGCCAGGATAATACTAAGCAAAGAACCTGCTGCCGCACCGGCTAGTGTCCAGTTGCCGGCAGTGACGCCATAGGTATCATATGACAAATAGACGGAAAAGGCAATAAGCCCAAACCCGGCAATTCCAGCTACTGTTGCGCCGGGGATAACCAACAACTCAAGCAGTAATAACAAAATACCCACCAAAATCAATACAACGACCAATATCCAGCTCATAACTCTTTAATTATTTGAATAATATTTGCGGGCCTCAGGTAAATATTCTTTCATGGCCTCTATCCTGTTTTCATCCGTAGGGTGAGTAGATAAAAACTGAGGTACTGAAGCTCCATCCTTTTGTGCTTTCATTCGTTTCCAAAACTTGATACCCTCATTCGGATCATAACCTGCTTTTGCCATAAAAACCATCCCCATCTTATCGGCCTCATATTCATGCTTTCTTGAATAAGCCAAAGTTCCTAATGTTGATCCTACACCATAAACTGATTTGAAGATATTTTTCGTTTTTTCCGGTTTTTCTTTCATGGCGACTTCCAAAGACACCCCACCTAAGGCAACAGCCAATTGTTGGCTCATCCTTTCATTTCCATGCTTTGCAACAGCATGGGCAATTTCATGTGCTAATACTGTGGCCAAACCTCCATCATTTTTTGTTACCGGAAGAATACCGGTATATACAGCAATCTTTCCTCCCGGCATACACCAGGCATTGATAACATCTTTGTCAATCACATTGTATTCCCATTTAAAACCCTTAATACGCTCTTTATCATCAATTTCATTCATAAACGAGGTAACCCCATCAGATATCTTTTTGCCAACATTTCTTACATTTTTTGTTTTGGAATTATGGTCAGCCAATACTTTGCTTTCACTTAACACCTCCTCATAATTGGTAAGACTCATACTAAGCATCATACTACTGGGAAGCAAATTCATCTGCTTACGCCCTGTAATAGGAACTTTAGAACAAGCTGAAAATAGTAATAAAACGATAAATAAAAGTGAAATCTTTTTCATAGACTGTAATTTTGCAAAATAAATTTTACCTGTACCGGTTTTCCGGAAAACTTTCAAACAAAAGGTTGAGCTTATATGTTTTCATAATTTTTTAAGTAGTTGTATATAATTCTGTTCGTTAAAAACATACATTAAGTTCTTGCTTCCGGTGTACCTTACACACTCATCGCCCAGCTTTATCACAGCCAAAAAAAAACTTACAGTCAGTCTATTGTAACAGTTAACATTTTATTTTTCATTGCATCATAACGTGGCTTAAGGTCTTCATATGTACTCTTTTTCACAGAACATTTTCCCTTAAAATGAACAATATACGCTGATTGTTCAGCTTGCTCCGGTTCATGATCACAAACTTCAACTAATGTTTCAATAACAAAATCAAACGTATTATAATCATCGTTATGAAGAATTAATTGACGTTCTTCATCCTGAGATTCCAAATTCTCCGGTGATGTTTTTTCCTTTTCTTTAACCATATTTATTTTTAATCAACTCTACAAATTTAGTTAAAATCATACAAAAAACAAAGATCAATCAAGGTTTAATTTCTCAATTTCATTAAGCTTGGAAACCAAAGCCACCGCTTCACGGGCTTGACGCACATCATGAACGCGGAGTATTCCTGCTCCTCTTTCTAAAGCCAGAGCGTTGATTACCGTTGTTCCGTTTAAAGCATCCGCAGGTTTAGTTCCCAACACTTTATTAATCATAGACTTCCTGGAAACACCCACAAGCAGAGGCAATTCAAACATCGCAAAATAATTTAATCCGGCCAGCAACTGGAAATTGTGATCCAAAGATTTTCCAAATCCAAATCCGGGGTCCAGAATAATATCATGTGCGCCCATCTTCTTTAACTTTTCCAATTGAGAGGCAAAAAACATTCCGATGTCTTTAACTACATGATCATACCGGGGATTCTTCTGCATATTAGCCGGTGTACCTTGCATGTGCATCATCACATAAGGAACCTGAAGTTCAGCAATAGTTTGAAACATTTCGGGGTCCTGGCAACCTCCGGAAATGTCATTGATAATAGCAGCCCCTTGCTTCACAGCACTGAGTGCAACCTGTGAACGGAATGTATCAACAGAAAATATGGTTTCCGGAAACTCTTTAGTTAATATTTTTAAGACAGGGATCAAGCGTTGTTCTTCTTCCTCAACGCTGATGATTTCAGCTCCGGGGCGCGTAGACATAGGACCAACATCTATAATATCGGCTCCCTCCTGAAGCATTTTTGAGGTCTGCTGCACAATAGCATCATAGGAAGAAAAATGCTTTCCTCCATCATAAAAAGAATCAGGAGTAATATTCAGGATACCCATAACCAATGGCCTATCCAGGCTCAATAAACGGCCTCGGCAATTGATCGTTTTTTTGGGTTGAAAAAAAGTATCGTTATTCTTTATACCTGTTCGTTCCAATTTTTTTTAATTTTGAGCGGTTTCTAATTAATATTTATTTACAAAAATAATGTTCGAATGTACAACAAAACAGCTTCCCAATATAATGATATCATAGAAAAATGCAAGCAAATTTTTGTCGGTAAAATGCAGGATTACGGAAGTGCATGGAGAATTCTACGGCCTTCCAGTCTTACTGACCAAATATACATAAAAGCTGAGCGCATTAAAAGCTATGAAGAAAAGGGTATTCAAAAGATAAATGAAACTATTGATGATGAATACATTGGCATTATTAATTACTCTATTATGGCTTTAATTCAGCTTGAATTAGGTACAGCAACGGATGATAAAGATTTGAGTGTTGAAAAAGCACAAGAACTCTATTTAAAACACTTCCATGAATCCAAAGGATTAATGGAAAATAAAAATCACGACTATAGCGAAGCCTGGCGAAATATGCGACGCGAATCACTTACCGATATTATCTTAATGAAACTATTACGCATAAAACAAATCGAGAACAATCAGGGAGAAACAAAATTCTCCGAAGGTATTGATGCCAACTACCGGGATATTATCAATTATGCTGTTTTTGCACTGATAAAAATTGAAGAAGAAAAAGACAGCACGCAGAAATAAAGTTTTACAAATTAAGTTTTTTCAAAAACAGCTTTTAAAAAAACTTCATTCGATTTAAGCAGGTTAAAGTTTAAATTTTTACAGATTAGGATTTAATAAAAATTGTGATTTATGAAGATAATACGAAATATAAGCAGGATACTGGCAGGTTTGGTCTTTATGTTTTCCGGTTTTGTGAAAGGGATAGACCCATGGGGATTCACCTATAAACTCATGGATTACTATGAAGCATTCTCTCTTGAATGGCTGGACCCTACTGCTCTTTATCTTTCAGTAATTGTCAGTGCGCTGGAATTTGTTATTGGCTTTGCGCTGATATTTAATGCACGCCCTAAGCTTGCAGCCTGGGGAAATTTGCTTTTTATGGCCTTCTTTACGCCACTTACTCTTTACCTGGCAATTGCCAATCCGGTTAGTGATTGCGGTTGTTTTGGTGATGCCATCATCATGACAAACTGGGAAACGTTTTTCAAGAATATCGTACTGTTGATATTTGCGATTATCATTTTCAGGGAAAGAAAAAAGTTTTCACCATACTGGAATAAACTACAACAATCTGTCATTGTTTTTATTGGTGCTTTTATTCTGATAAGCCTTTCCTGGTATTCCTATCAACACCTGCCGATCATGGACTTTCGTGCATGGAAAGTCGGAGCACAAATGGTTGAAGAAATACCAAAACCTAAAGTTTATCTGACATACAAAAATAAAGAAACAGGAGAGACAAAAGAATGGCTGTCAGATGAATTACCTTATGACCAGCCGGGCTTTAACGACAAATGGGAATTTGTAAACCAACGTACCGAAGAACCGGGTACTCCGGATAAAACTATACTGGTTGAAGATGAATCGGGAAATAATGTGAGTGAAACCATCTTTACCAATAAAGGATATACATTTATACTTATTGCTCATTCTCTTGAAAAAGCAGATGAGGAAAGTATGATTGATATGGATACATTTTATGAGCAATGCAAAGAAGATAGTGTCGAATTTCATGCTATCACAGGTGATCTTTTCGAGAAATCGTCTACTTATAAACAACAATTAAATCTGGATTATCCATTTTATCTGGCGGATGATATTACTCTAAAAACAGTAATACGGTCAAATCCGGGGCTTATACTTCTGAAAGACGGATTAATTGTAGATAAATGGCATTATAATGATTTTCCCAAATACCAACATTTTAAAAAGGTATATCTTAATTCACCACGCTAAGAAGATATTGCAACAGGAAATCAAAGAGATCAGAACAACGAACAAAACACAAACTATCAAACGTTTATGACACGTTTCATTTTACGCAGACTTGGATATGGAATATTGGTCTTATTGGGCGTTGTGACCATTGTGTTTTTCCTGTTCAACATATTACCCGGCGATCCGGCCAGGATGATGTTAGGTCAAAGGGCTGATATATCCTCGGTTGAAGCTATCCGCAAAGACCTGGGCCTTGATAAACCTTTGCATACCCAGTATTTTAAATATGTTAATGATCTTTCACCCGTATCCTGGCATAACCATAGCGATGAAGAGCATTATTTTTATCTGGATAAAGAAAAATATGGATCCATAACGACCCTTTTAAAAAGCAGAAACGGAACCATCGTATTAAAGAAACCTTATTTGCGAAGGTCTTATCAGAGTAAGCGAAAAGTAAATATCATTCTATCCGAGGCATTTCCTAAAACAGCCCTGTTAGCATTAACCGCCATAACTTTTGCTGTCATCTTCGGATTAATCATCGGAATTATTAGTGCATTGCGCAAAGACAGTGTTTTCGATAAATCCGCACTTGTATTATCGGTTCTCGGCATGTCCGTGCCTTCCTTTTTTGCAGCCATATTGATCGGATGGCTGTTTGCTTTTGTTTTGGGAGAATATACAGGTCTTGACATGATCGGCAGCATGTATTCGGTAGATGACTTCGGACGGGGGAAATATCTCGACTTAAAAAACCTCATTCTGCCGGCTTTAACCCTTGGTATAAGGCCATTAGCTATTGTCACTGAGCTCACCCGCAGCTCCATGTTGGAAACATTATCGCAGGATTACATCAAAACGGCAAAGTCCAAGGGGCTGTCTCAGCGCAAAGTCGTAATGGGGCATGCACTAAAAAACGCATTAAATCCTGTTATTACAGCTACCTCAGGATGGTTTGCCTCCCTTTTGGCCGGTGCTGTTTTCGTAGAATATGTCTTCGACTGGAAAGGCCTGGGCGTTGTCATTGTAACAGCACTGGAAAAATATGACTTCCCGGTAATTATGGGTGCTGTTTTATTTATCTCTGTTATCCTTATTCTAATCAATATCTTGATCGACATAATCTATGGTATGTTGGACCCACGCATACGGGTCGCATAATTTTTCGTATATTTGAAGCAAACTTTTCACGTTATGAGAAAAAAAATTGTCGCAGGAAACTGGAAAATGAATATGCTTCAGGATGAAGCAAATCAACTGGTCAATGACATCATAAAAGAAATTACCGCCCGAAATAATGCAACAAACAATGAGCGGGAAATTATCATTATCCCCCCTTTTCCCTGGATACCTGATGTTGTAAAACAAGTTAGCAAATACCATAACATCTCTGTAGGAGCTCAAAATAGTTACCATAAACCTAAAGGAGCATTTACCGGGGAAGTATCACCGGAAATGATAAAATCCGCCGGAGCAGATTACATCATTGTCGGACATTCCGAACGCCGGAGTTATTTTAACGAATCCCACGAGTTTTTAAAACAAAAAGTGAATGCTGTTTTAGAAGCACAACTAACTCCTATATTTTGTTGTGGAGAACCTCTGGAAACGAGAGAAAAAAGCAAACAAAACGAACTGATCGAAAAACAATTACAAGAAAGCTTATTCCACCTCAATAAGGAACAAATAAGTAAATTAATCATTGCCTATGAACCGGTGTGGGCTATTGGAACCGGAAAAACGGCAACTCCGGAGCAAGCTCAGGAAATGCATCAATTCATACGGCAATTAATTGCTAAAAACTATGGCAATGCAATGGCCCAAAATATAGTTTTATTATACGGAGGCAGTTGCAAACCCAATAATGCAGAGGAACTTTTCTCCAAGCAAGATGTTGACGGTGGTCTTATTGGAGGAGCATCATTGAAAGCAAAAGACTTTATAGAAATTGTTCAAAGTTTTAATTAAAGAACTTCATGGATTTTACTGAAATTAATTTTACATTGAGTCCGGATACATCAGAAAACAGGGAAATCCTCATTTCTCATTTGGATGATACAGGCTTTGAAGCTTATTGGGAGGAAGATGATGTTGTTCATGCTTATCTTCCTGCGGAAAACTATGATCCGGATAAATTAAGTTCTTTATCAGAAAAACTAAATACATTATTTTTAATAAATTACAAGACTGACAAGCTCGAAGATAAAAACTGGAATGAATTGTGGGAAAGCAACTTCGATCCGGTTTATATTAACGACAGATGTATTGTACGAGCTCCTTTTCATGACCCGGTTCCGGATATCCCTTATGAATTGATCATAAAGCCTCAAATGTCCTTTGGAACTGCTCATCATGAAACAACAGCAATGGTCCTTGATTTAATGACCTCCATGGATTTAAAAAACAAAGATGTTTTAGATATGGGATCCGGAACGGGAGTATTGGCCATACTTGCCAAAATAAAAGGAGCAGATAAGGTTGTTGCTGTAGACAATGATGAATGGGCCGTACGCAACACAAAAGATAACATCCAAAAGAATGAACAGGAAATCGAAGTCCTTCAGGGCGATATTGATATCATAAATAACCAGCAATTTGATCTGATTTTAGCCAATATCAACCGCAATATCCTTTTACAGCATATTCCTGCTTATGCTGAAATACTTGCACCTAAAGGAACTATCATTGTAAGTGGTTTTTATACTGAAGACCTTGATACTATCTATACAATAGCTGAAAAATACGGCCTAAATCTTATTAATTACAACAGTAAAAACAATTGGGTAGCCGCTGTATTTGCTGCTAAAGAATTATAAAAAACACAAATGAAACGATATACGCAATATTACATTTTTATCTTACTGATCCTTACACCATTCTTTAGCAAAGCTCAGGTCATTAAGGAAATTTCGGACTCTCCACAGGATTTCCCTAAAGAGCTCGAAAGAATGGTAAAAAGCATTAATATCAGAGATGAAAGAAAAAAAGCTGAAGAATTTGCGATTGACTTTAAATTGTTCTGGAATTCAGACACGTTAAAGCCAGAACAAAAGAAAACTGTTATAAAAACTATCAATCATTTGCTCAAAAAAAGACACCAAATTAATCCCACCGTTCTCAATTATCTAAGAAACACACATATCTTGTTCCGCCAAGATAAGCCCGATAAAAAATTCAAAGTTTTGGACGATGGTTTATCATATTACATAGAGCGTTTACCTCGATCTGAATTACAAAAAGTGTTAGAAAATCTGAATAACTTTATAAACAATAAAATCCTTATTTCGCATCGAGGCACTAAATGGCAAAGTGTTTCACACGAATATAAATTTGTTTTTGATGAAGACAATAAGGATTTTAGAATAAAACTCCCCAAAACAGATTTAATAGCTTACTCTCATGAAGACTCGAGCATGATATATAACACAAGTGGTTATTATAACGTAGAACATCATCGCTGGCATGGGAAAGGTGGAATTGTAACCTGGGAAAATGCAGGCTTAGACCCTGATAAAGTGTATGCAAACCTCAATGATTATGAGATAGACATGCGCTTTACCAAATATACAATTGAAAATGTCAACTTCTTCAACAAAAAATATTTTTCAGAGCCTTTAATAGGTCGCTTAAGCAATCGTACAGAGTCCGGGGTTTCAAGAAACCGTGTAAAAAACCCCAGGTATCCTCGATTTGTTTCTTCCGAAGGACAAAAGGTTATTAAAGATATTTTTCCGTCTATAGACTATACGGGCGGCTTTTCCATGTTAGGCAATAAGCTTGTCGCCTCCTCTTCCGACGCTGCTGATGCATCTATTATTATCAACAAAGATGATAAACCGTTTATCAAGTTAAAAGCAAAAGATTTTGGAATCGATTCTTCGCGCATTGTAAGCCGCAGAGCTTCTTTAACCATGTACCTGGAAGAAGACTCAATTTATCATCCCGCCATTCGTATCACTTATGAAGATGACAAAAAAATGTTGTCCATAAACCGCGATGAGGAAGGATTATCACGTAGTCCTTTTTATGATACATATCACATGATCGACATTGATGTGGAAGCCATTCTTTATAAATTGGGAAACGAAAAAATACGATTTCAGAATTTACCTTCAGCTTCAGGAAGAAATTCAGCTTTTTTCCGTTCTCAGAATTTCTACGATAAGAAAGAGTTTGAACAAATAAAAGGTATGGATAAAAAAAACCCCCTGTATTATATTCAGGATTTCCATAATACAACCGGGAAAAAACATTTCCACCTGGATGACATTGTTCAGTTTGTTGATTATGCGCCGCACATGGTTAAAGCCATGATTTTGCGGATTGCCAATATGGGATTCTTAAGCTATAACCCGGACAATGATATGATCACCATAAGGGAACGCCTATTTAACTATTTAAAAGCGCGACGGGGTTTAATTGATTATGATGTGATCCGCTTTAACTCAAGAACAAATGCGCAGAGCAATGCCGAATTAAGCCTTTTAGACAATAACATGAAACTGTTTGGTGTCCGGATGATCCAGCTTAGTGACTCCCAGAACGTAGTTATTGATCCGAAACAAAACACACTAACCCTTAAGAAAAACCGGGACTTTGACTTTAATGGGAAAGTTAAAGCCGGGCGATTTGTTATTCACGGAAATGATTTTGAATTCTCTTACAAAAATTTCAAAATCAACATGCCACTTGTCGATTCGCTGGAGTTTTGGGTAAAACCATTCGAAGAACATGAAGATAAATATTCAGAGCGCAAGTATGTGGAAAGCGTAATTGAAGATATGGAGGGGGATTTATTGATTGATAAACCGGATAATAAATCAGGACGAAAACCCTCTCCCAGGTTTCCTATCCTAAACAGTGAATCCAATGCCTATGTTTATTATGACAAGAACTGCAAATATCCCAATATTTATGATCGCAATGAATTTTATTATCGTATAGACCCCTTTAGCATTGACAGTTTGGATAATTTCGAGACTGAAGGGCTGGAGTTTGATGGTTATCTGGCTTCCGGAGGCATCTTCCCCGTCATTGAATATCCGCTTTCCGTTCAAAAAGATTATTCATTAGGCTTTATATATCAAACGCCCAAAGAAGGGTATACAGCTTATGGTGGCAAAGGGCACTACAATGACCAAATCATGCTCAGCAACAAAGGGTTAGAAGGAAACGGCACTTTAGAATATTTAACATCTACCGCAAAATCACGAGAATTTGATTTCTTCCCGGATAGCACAAATGCAATAGCCTATGAGTATGACGTCGAAGCTCAGGAAGGGCAAGTAGAATATCCTTCTGTTCAGGGAAGTACTGTTGAATTGCATTGGGAACCTTATAACGACTTTATGACTATTCGCAACCAGGAAGAACCAATGAACATGTTTAACCAACAAGCCCACATTGACGGTGAAATTAAATATACCCCTGATTTTATGCGTGGAAACGGCTCTATGCAAATTGAAGAAGCAGAAATCAGCTCTGAATTATTTCGCTATGACAATCAAAATGTGAATGCCGATACATGTAATTTTACACTCCATACAAAAGAGTCTGAATTTGGTTTAGGATCAGGTGATAAAGTAGAGCAAGATTTAATAACAAACAATTTCAAAGCTGAAATTTCCTTTGCTGACCGAAAAGGTGAATTTACATCCAACAGTGGTTCCTCAAGAATAGAATTCCCAATCAATCAATATATTAGTTTTATTGACCAGTTTACCTGGTATATGGATGAAGAAGAGGTGGCCTTTTCTTCCAAAGTTTCCGATGAAATGTCGAAAAAATATGATGATAAAAGTATGGAAGAAATGGCTGATATTGACCTGGAAGGTGCCCGCTTTGTATCAATCCATCCGGGACAGGACTCTTTGGAATTCACAGCCGAAAACGCAGTATATAGTAGAAATAAGCAAACTATTGATGCTAAAGGTGTACGAATGATACGTGTTGCAGATGCAGCAATCTTCCCGGATGAACAAAATATTATTGTACAAAAGAGAGCTGAAATAGACGAACTGCAAAATGCAAAAATATTAGCCAACACTACAACTAAATATCATACAATCCAGGATGCGGTCGTCAATATCGAAGGACGATATGAATACTTTGGGCGTGGAAATTATAATTATGTGGATAAAAATGATGAGACTCAAAAGATTTATCTGAATAACATTTCTGTTGACTCCACTTCCATGACCAATGCTAAAGGAGAAATTAAAGAAGATGATAATTTCACGCTCAGTCCGGCATTTAACTTCAAAGGCAATGTTAAATTAGTCTCTACAGAGGAATATTTAACTTTTGACGGTGGTTTTCAAATCAGAAATCATTGCGACACATTACCTAAAGAATGGGTTCAGTTTACTTCAGTAATTCAGCCTGATGATATTAAGCTCCCTGTAGACTCCAACATGCAAACAACCAGTGGAAGAGATACTTATGCCTCTATATTACATGCAAAAGATAACAAACAAATTTACAGCTCCTTCTTTGTTGATGATAATACACGAAGTTTACGCAGAGGCAACAGCATTTTTTCCTCTACCGGAGTGTTGATTTTTGACGAGGTCTCTTCCGAATACAGAATAGCTCCGGAAGAAAAGCTAAAACAACCTACCTTACCGGGTAATTATACAGCTTACAATACACGCGACTGTATCCACAACGGGCAGGGAGCGATAAATTTCTTTAAAGAAACAGGCCAGGTTGATTTGCAAACTTTTGGAGAGATCAATCAATATATTCATGAAGACTCTACGGAAATAAAAGGAGTGATAAGCTTAGATTTTCTTTTCAGTGAAGATGCTCTTGAATTAATGGCAGAAGATATTAATTCAAATAAAGACCTCAAAGGTGTTGACTTAAATACGGAACGATTTAAGCAGGCACTTATGGAAATGTTAGGTCGCGAACAAGCTAATGAGATCATATCAGAACTAACCATTCAAAACCGGATTAAAAAAATGCCGGATGCCATGAAACGTACAATGACTCTGACAGATGTTAAACTTCATTGGGATGAAAAGTCGGAAAGTTTTATTTCTACCCAACCGGTTGGTATAGCCTTTTTGGGAGAAGAACAAGTCAGTAAGTATGTAGATGCTTATATAGTATTTAATAAAGGAAGGCGTGGTGGTTTTTCTGAAGGCGAATTTAGTATTCTTTTAGAAGTTTCATCTGCAGAATGGTATTATTTCAATTATAAACCAACCGGAGTATTAACAGTTGTAGCCGGCTCTGATGAATTCAAATCCATCATCAATGATCTGGACTCTAAAGACCGTAAAATGGATACGCCCACAGGCGAAAAATCTTTCCGCTATAATTTGGGTAGCAGTAGACAACGTGAACAATTTTTACGAAACATAAGAAGAATAACAGAAGATTAATTAAGTTATGATGTGGCTCAGTATACTTATAGGATATATTTTAGGTTCAATCCCATCTGCTATTTGGCTTGGAAAAGCATTTCACGACACCGATGTAAGAAATCACGGTTCAGGTAACGCTGGGGCTACTAATACCTTTCGCGTGCTGGGCTGGAAGATTGGAGTCATTGTTTTGGCAATAGACATGATAAAAGGATATGGAGCAATGATCATTGCACAGCAACTATTTGATTTATGGCCACATAGCTCCATCATTATTCTGTCTGGAATTGCCGCTGTTTTAGGCCATATTTTCCCGCTTTTTGCGGGTTTCAGAGGAGGAAAAGGCATAGCAACTTTAGCCGGTGTTGGTATCGCAATTTTTCCGCTGTCCTTTTTATTGGTATTAGTCGTTTTTTTAATTGTTTTTCTTGTGTCAAAATATATCTCACTAAGCTCCATTCTCGGCGCTGTCAGTCTGCCTTTTATATCTTATTTTATCGATAGTAATCATTCTCCGCAAATCATCGCTTTTACTATACTTATTGCTATTTTGGTGCCCCTGACGCATCATAAAAATATCAGAAGGCTTATCAACGGAACAGAAAACAAGCTAAGAATGAGGTAATTA
>JBNJGZ010000041.1:0-16554 GCA_051748065.1 Bacteroidota bacterium | reverse complement strand
AATGCACCGGAAAAGTATCAAGCGCAAGCTCACGAATATTTTAGGGAGTTAGTGAAATATCATGTAGCCGGACGATTAAAAGTTGCACCTGAGCATACGGAAAAGAAAGTGTTAAAATGGATGCGGAAACCGGATTTCCAGCTGTTTGAGGAAATGTATGATTTGTTTCATAAAATAAATCGGGAGGAAGGAAAAAACCAACAACTGATCCCTTATTTTATTTCCGGGCATCCGGGATGCGATTTACAAGATATGGATAAGCTGGTGCGCCAAACGAAAGATCTGAGTTTGCTAACAGAGCAGGTTCAGGATTTTACACCCACACCTATGACATTGGCTACTGTCATGTATTATACCGGGATACATCCCTATACCGGAGAAAAAGTGCATGTTCCAAAAGGGAAAGAGAAGCTGGAGCAACGGAAGATTTTATCCCGGGACAATAAAAGCAGAGGAAAAGATTTATCCGGAAAAAGGAAGAAAAAATAACTCCTTTTAGGTCGATGACGTTAAAATAGTATCGCCTTTAAATCAGGAGAATAGACGTGTTTTAAAAAAATAGTAAAAACACTTTTTATTTTTTATTGTTTACAGAAGACACGAACAGTATAGGTTAAAATACCATTTAATAGGTTAGAAACACGTAATAATAGAGTACATATGGCTGTAATCGGGGAAATTATAAAAAAGGCAATAGAAGTAGCCGATAAGTATCTACCAGACACGAATCCGGTAGAGGCTCAAAATGAGGTTCTTCGTGAATTGCTATCCAAAGCTGAGTCCACTGAAATTGGTCAATATTATGGATTTAAAGATATACTTTCGGAGAAAAATGTTTATCGGGCATTTTCAGAAAAAGTCCCTTACCATAGTTATGATAAAATGTATGATGAGTGGTGGTATAAAGTGTTGGACGGAAAGAAGAATGTTACCTGGCCCGGGAAGGTGGATTATTTTGCAGTCTCCAGTGGAACAACCAGCAAAAAGAAGCATATTCCGGTTACGGATGATATGTTAAAATCGATAAGACGTGCAGGTATTCAGCAGATAAAAGGAGTGGCTGATTTTGATTTACCAGCAGAGTTTTTTGAAAAGGAAATCCTGATGTTTGGCAGCAGCACCGACCTGAAAAAGGTCAATGATCACTTGGAAGGAGAGATTAGCGGAATAAGCGCCAGTCAGATACCTTTTTGGTTTGAGGGATATTATCGTCCGGGAGAGAAAATATCTTCGATTAACGACTGGGATAAACGTGTTGAAGCATTAGCTAAAGAAGCTCCAAACTGGGATATAGGGAGCGTTTCCGGCATACCTTCCTGGATCGAGCTCATGATGAAAAAAGTTATTGCTTATCATAATGTGGAAACAATTCACGATATATGGCCCAACTTCCAGGTTTTTACTTCCGGAGGCGTGGCATTTGAACCTTACCAAAAAAGCTTTGACCGGATTACAAAATTTCCGATTACCATTATAGATACTTATCTGACATCCGAAGGGTATCTGGCTACCCAAACACGAAATAATACTTCTGCTATGCAGCTCATTACCAATAATGGGATTTTCTTTGAGTTCATTCCCTTTAAAACAGAAAACATTAATCAGGATGGTTCAGTGCGGCAGGATGCAATACCTGTTACGCTTGAAGAGGTAGAAGAAAATGTGGAATATGTATTGATTATAAGTACTGTAGCCGGAGCCTGGAGATATATGATCGGGGATACTATTGTTTTTACTGATAAAGAAAGAAGTGAAATTAAGATAACCGGTCGTACGAAGCATTATTTGAATGTTTTTGGTGCTCAATTGTCTGTCATTCAAATGAATAATGCAATGCAAGAGATTGAAAATGAGTATGACTGTGATATTAAGGAATTTACTGTTGCCGCCATTACAAAAGAAGAAAAGTACAAACATCGCTGGTATATAGGTATAAATGAAAAGATAAGCGTGGATAATGAACGTTTTGCCCAAAAATTGGATGAGGTTTTACAAAAATATAATAAAAACTATAAAGTAGCACGTACAAAGGCGTTAGAGAAAATAGAAGCTCGTTTGATCCCCGCTCATCTGTTTCCCGAATGGACAGAAAAACAAAAGCAAAAAGGGGGACAGGTTAAAATGCCTAAAGTGATGAAAGAAGAAGAATTTGAAAAATGGGAAAAATTTGTGCAGGAACAACTGTCCTAATCTTCTGACTTTTGATTCTTCATTAGATCAATAATTTCTTCAGGAGGAAGGTATAAACGATTCATACGTTGAATATAGCTTTCGGGCATACCTGCTTTTTCCATTATAAACTTTTTTGTTTGTAAAATATATTGGCCCAGCCCCCGATTAATGGCGTAAGTATCAGCTGCGCGTTCCGCCGAAATGATAAAACTTTTTGAACTGCTGTAGCCAATGCCAAAAAGTAACATAGACCAGGCATTTCGCTTCATATAATCTATAATATGCCCCAGTTCATGACCGATCCATCCAATTAAAACATCATTGGGTAATTCGTGTATCTTGATTTGTTGCTGTTTAATAATAAAATACTGACTTAATTTGATAAGGTAGGTACGCTTTTGCCGCGATTTATACATCGTAACATATTTAGGTTGAGCCTGCATTACAGACTTACGTATGTTTTCGCTGAATTTAAACTCTATTTTTATGTTTTTCAATTCAGGATAGAAGGAAAGTGCCGTTAATGCAACATGTTTTATCTCTTCCGGTATAATTTTTTTGCCTTCAAATTCAGCAGTTGATTTATTTTTCATAGCTGTTTAACGACTGAATGACTCATATTGTTGGACTGTCCAAATACTTTTAAGAAAAAAAATGATCAATAGA
This sequence comes from Bacteroidota bacterium, assembly GCA_051748065.1. Classification (GTDB taxonomy): domain Bacteria; phylum Bacteroidota; class Bacteroidia; order Bacteroidales; family PWNQ01; genus PWNQ01. Next base: position 13,716 of record JBNJGZ010000041.1, on the reverse strand, counting down.
ATAACGAACAAGCCGGGAAAATATGTGTTTCATTATAGAAGTTATTTTAAACCAAAGAATAATATTGATACTGACAAAATTTGATAATATGAAATCTCTATGGCGAAAATTTTTTCGACACACAGGAAAATGATTAAATGCGAAGCGGCAAGTTGGCGTTTATGCGAGAGTGCGGTGATGGGTATCTTGAATTATGAATTACGAATTATGAATTACATTTGCGAATAAGAATATACTAAATCCGCGTTAATTGGTGTGTAATTAGGGAAATTAGCGGACAAACAACGGAACAAAGAACACGGAACAAAGAACAATAATTTTAAACATATGAAAATAACGAAAGAAATAGGACGTGTAGCAGGTCATTTGGTTGATCGCGGATGGGTTGAAGCCAGCGCCGGAAATCTATCTTATTTAATGGATGAGAGTGAATATGTGGAATGCGAGAGTACATGGTATGATCTGGATTTTGAACTGGAATATTTAAGAGGAAAACAATTATTAGTAACAGGTTCCGGAACACGGATGCGTGAGATACAATATGAGCCGGAAGATAATATGGTTATTGTTTTTATATCTGCAGACGGAAAGCGATATGCTTACTACCCCTTGACGGATTCAGATATATACATGCGACCTACATCAGAATTATTTATGCATTTATTTGTTCATGACCGGTTATTGAAGGAGGATTCCCGGGATCGCGTGGTGCTTCATGCGCATATCACGGATTTTATCGTGCTATCCCACAGGGAGCCGGAGTTGAACTCCGAACTGTTAACACAAAAGTTGCGAAATATTCATCCCGAAATGGACATTCTTATCCCGGAAGGGGCAGGCATAGTTTCGTTCCGTTCATCCGGAAGTCTTGATCTGGCCAGGCAAGCGGCTGATGTTCTTTCTGAGTATCCTGCTGCTTTAATGATGAAACACGGAGGAATAGCCACAGGACCCGACTTTGATATAGCTATGGACAGGCTCGAACTTATAAACAAGTTAGTGTCGATTTTTTTGAGACTACGCTAGCGAATATTGACTGAAAGTAAACCATATATCCACAATTATGAGTGGATTAAAATTTGACTTCAACTATAAATTCCAGTAATTTCCCTGTTTTATTATTGGGGTGTTGCGAATAATCGTAGCTTAAAATCAATTTATTATTCAGAAAACGATAAGCAATCCCCCCAACGATTGCATTATACTCCTTTGAATCTGATTTGTGGTATTTTTCAAAATAGTCATAACGCCCGAATAAAGCAAAGTTTGTTTGGGGAATCTTAAATTCGGAAAAAAGGGAATAACCTTCTGTATTGTAGCTGGCATCCAGAGCAGGCAAATAATAAGTGCCGAAAGAATTGCCTTTGCCGGTCAAATATTGCCCTGTAAATGTGAAATACCGGGTTTGTTCTGACAGATAAAAAATATTCATATTAAAATCTCCGGTATTATCCGGGATATTTGCTTTTCCAAATGAAAAAGCATAGCTGAATTGCAAGCCGGGAACAAATTCAGCAAAGGGACGAAGGGTCAACCGGCCTTCTGCTACTTTGTTATTGTTTAATTCCATTTCATTATATCCGGCGCCATTATATAATCCAAATGCATAACTTCCGTATTTCCCGGCATTATCCTTATCGACATTTTTACGATAATCTTTATCCATTTTTTCTCCTAATAATCCGGAGATACCAACACCAAAATCCGCTGAGTTTAATATCTTATAACGTTCTGTGTACATTTTCCCCTGGGCACGGTACAGATTAATGTCTTGTTCAAAATCCATCCAGGGGCGGTGAATCATACCAAACTCTATTGTGGAATGTTTGAAAAATCCGCTTTTCGCCGGTTGCATAGCCAGATAAAGATATTTCAGACGTGTCTCAATATTTCCTTTGTCATCTCCTTCTGTATCCAATGTAATGTCCTGCGTAAACCGTACGGAAAACATATCATTCATTTTAGTTTTTACAGTGAAATAGCCTCTTTTAAGTTTGAATTGATTAAGGTCATCCACAAAGTCGGATTCATGAGCCAAAAAATACTGACCGCATATTTCCGTGTTGTTTATGATTGGGGATAATTTTGACTTGTTTTCATTTTCTTGATCTTGTTGTGCAAAACCTAGAACAATAATAAAGAAGAAAATACTTAGTAAAAAGAGATTTTTAATCATAACTCATTGATATTTAATGTTTATTAATGCAGCTGGCTCATATAACAAATAACGTATTAAAAATAAGGGTTTGTTTTGAAACGACTGGACTTGTTGGGGCACAAAAGTAAGTAAAAATGATATTTTAAAAATATCCAATAGAAATAACTTATTCTGCATTATAAAAAACAGAGCATTGAACTATTGGGTTAGCCCGGATGCTCTGTTAATGTGGATGTCAATTTGTTCAGTGAATAAATTCTTAACCTTTATTGCCAAAAATGAACATAAATGATATGGATATACGAAAAGCAGATACTATTTATTGTTTGAAAAAGTAGAATGTTTTACATTAGTTAAAAAACAGATAAAGAGCGATTTAACAGGATTACTTAAGGGGTGATTTGTCTATTACAAGAATATAGCCTGCTTTCAAGGTTCATTATTTTAAGCAAAAAACAAAATTTAGAATAAGTATAAATAAAAAAGATATAAACATAGGCTTTATTATTCATGCATTAAGTTTAAGTCAGATGCAAGGCGATGAAAGTATTTCCCGGGGTTTCCACCCTTTCGCTGGCGCTCAGGGATTAGTAACCCTTACGGTTAGGCTTTCAGCGAAGGGTTACCAACCACGAGTGTTTTGGAATCTCTGTAGCTCATCAAAAAAACCATAGCCAAAAATACAGACCGCAGTATTACTATTTTCAGACAGCCACAAGGGTGGCTGGTTTTAATTGAAGGTGCGATAGTTCGAGTTTGCGATAAAGCGAGGTGGCGTTCTGGTTGCTATCAGGAGATTTCTTTGCAAGGACAATAAAAAATGGAAAACAAAAATTTCAGCGACTATTCGCCGCGACGTTTTTAAAGCGTTTTTTTTCAGTTAAAGTTTATGCTGCGCGCCGGCCTGCCCATTCAGGGGAAAGGGTATGGCGTGGGAAATGAGGAAAATATTACCAGACCGGTGTTTTTTAAAGCATCAAAAAATCACCATGGAAATATTTTTTAGTTAAAACAACAAAAAAATCTTTTTTTTGTTTGTTGTTTATAAGTTTTTGAGTAATTTTGTTACTCACATTGTTTAAGATTACTTCGTATTAAAAACTAAAACCTTGTTAGAAGCATTAGTTACATCCAAAACGCGAATGAAGATGCTGTTGAAATTTTTTCTCAACAGCAAGTCAGAAGCTTATCTTCGTAGTTTAGCCGAAGAGTTTGGTGAGTCAACCAATTCTATCCGCTTAGAACTTAATAAATTTGAAGACGCCGGATTATTAACTGCCCGTATGCAGGGGAATAAGAAACTTTATAAAGCGAATAGTAAACATCCTTTATTTCCTGATATACATAATATAATTCTAAAGCATGTAGGTATTGATCATATTATTGAGGAAATTGTCAATAAACTGGGAGATGTCCATAAAGTTTTTCTTATCGGTGATTTTGCCAAAGGCATTAATTCTTCCATCATGGATTTGATTTTTGTAGGACGCGATATTAACAAAACATATTTGCTTAATCTGGTTGAAAAAGCAGAAAAGATCATTAACCGTAAGTTGCGTTTTATGGTGTTTGAACCGGAAGAATTTGAAGATTACAAGAACAATATCAAAAACCAGGAGCCCTTATTGCTGTGGCAGAGCGATAAAGGTTAAACATTTTTCTGTTTATAAAACAGAATTGTATAAATAAGAGAAAATACGACAAAACATCGAATGAAGAATAATTTTGCATTCCTGAATGTCGTGTGGAGGAGCTAATAAATAATTTTTGTTAAGAATCCAAAGGATTGTTTTTATCTACTGATTATAAATAAGGGGTTCTCTTAGCAAAAAAATACCACAATGATTATCTTTGCAACTTTTATTCAAAAAATTAAGTTTTTAGCAAAAAACAAAATAAGATATGGAAGAAAATTATTCACTCAGCCATTTGCGTCAGTTGGAGGCTGAGTCCATCCACATTATTCGTGAAGTAGCCGCATCATTTGAGAATCCGGTTATGCTTTATTCCATTGGGAAAGACTCTTCTGTAATGGTACGATTGGCAGAGAAAGCTTTCGCACCCGGAAAGGTACCTTTTCCTTTGATGCACATTGACTCTAAATGGAAATTTCGTGAAATGACCGAATTCCGGGATCGTTATGCAAAAGAAAACGGCTGGGACTTGATCGTACATTATAACAAAGAAGGTTATGAAGCAGGAGTAGGACCCTTTACCCATGGATCCAAAGTGCATACGGATATCATGAAAACCCAGGCGTTGTTAAACGGACTCACAAAATATAAGTTTGATGCTGCTTTTGGAGGAGCCAGACGTGATGAAGAAAAATCACGTGCCAAAGAACGAATTTTTAGCTTCCGGGATCAGTATCATCAGTGGGACCCCAAAAACCAGCGGCCGGAATTATGGAATATCTACAATACAAAAGTTCACAAAGGTGAGTCTATCCGGGTTTTCCCATTGTCAAACTGGACGGAATTGGATATATGGCAGTATATCCGCCTGGAAAATATTCCCATCGTACCGCTTTATTTTGCTAAAGAACGCCCTGTTGTGGAGTACGGAGGAGCACTTATTTTAGTCGATGATGACCGTATGCCCGATGAACTGGCCAGAACAGCGAAAATGAAAAAAGTTCGTTTCCGTACATTGGGATGTTACCCACTTACAGGTGCTGTTGAATCTGATGCTGACACCGTAGAGAAAATTGTAGAAGAAATGATGACTACAACGAAGTCGGAAAGAACGACACGTGTGATTGATTTCGACCAGGAAGCAAGTATGGAGCAAAAGAAAAGAGAAGGATATTTTTAAAAATGAATAGGTAAGAATTCATAGTTACGTTGGTGAAGTTCTGTGTTGATAAGAATTAGATGATTGTAAACCGGCGTTTTGTGAACTGAAGTCATAAAATTATAGAACATGGAAACAAAAGATAAGAATTTATCCATCACTGAATTTTTAGATAAAGACGAAAGAAAAGATTTATTACGTTTGTTAACTGCAGGGTCTGTGGATGATGGTAAATCTACATTAATAGGCCGCCTGCTTTTCGACAGCAAACGGTTATATGAAGACCAGCTTTCCGCATTGGAACGGGACTCTAAACGTGAAGGGCATGCCGGAGAAGATATTGATTATGCCCTTTTACTGGATGGCCTTAAGGCTGAAAGGGAACAAGGAATAACCATTGATGTGGCTTACCGGTATTTTTCAACCAGTGAGCGGAAATTTATTATTGCAGATACTCCGGGACACGAGCAATATACAAGAAATATGGTTACCGGAGCTTCAACGTCTAATCTGGCGATATTGCTTGTGGATGCCCGTCACGGCGTAATTACACAAACCAAACGCCACACGTTTATTGCCAGCCTCCTCGGCATACAGCATGTTGTTGTGGCGATTAATAAAATGGACCTTGTAGATTATAGTGAACAGCGATACAATGAAATCGTCAAAGATTATAAACAGTTCCTTACCGGGATGAATATTCCGGATGTGAATTTTATTCCTATTTCTGCACTTAAAGGAGATAATGTAGTTGATTATTCGGAAAAAATGAATTGGTATCACGGGCAGCCCATGCTTGAGTTTCTCGAAACTGTGCATGTGGATGCTGACAGGAACTTTGAGGATTTTCGTTTTCCGGTTCAGTATGTTAACCGGCCTTCCCTGGATTACAGAGGGTATGCCGGTACTTTAGCTTCAGGCATTGTCAGAAAAGGTGATACGGTTAAAATCCAGCCATCCGGAAAAACATCACAGGTAACCAGTATTTTAGGTGCTAACGGTGAGCAGGATTATGCATTTCCACCCCAGGCTATCTCGCTCACATTATCCGATGAAATTGATATCTCAAGAGGTGATATGATCGTGCATCCTGACAATATGGCTCGCCAGGAAAGGCATTTTGAAGCGATGCTTGTGTGGATGGATGAACAGGAAATGAAACCGCATCGCCAATACTACATCAAACATGCCAACAATACGACAAAAATACGTTTTGATAATCTTCGCTATAAAGTGGATGTCAATACAATGGATAAACATGAAGCCGATATATTACATCTGAATGAAATCGGACGAATGGTATTAACGGCCAATAAACCGTTGATGTTTGACCCTTATAAGAAAATTAGCGAAACCGGAGCTTTTGTAATTATTGATCCGGTAACACATAATACTGCAGCCGTAGGGATGATCATCGACAAGGTAAGCGATAAGGATATGGCTTCGCGTATTACGGATGTTGAAAGAGAAAAGATATACAGGGGAGAAGCTTTAGTTGGTCGTCGGGAACGTGAAATGTTTTACAACCAAAAAGGATCAACTATCTGGATTACAGGCTTGCACGGTTCCGGTAAGAATGAACTTGCTTATGGACTGGAAAAACAACTTTTTGACATGGGGGCTACGACAGTGCTGATGGATGGTTCTACTGTGCGCAGCGGACTTTCCCGCGAACTGGACCATTCTCCTGCCGATCGTGCAGAACACCTGAGAAGGGTTGCACATGTTTGCTATATGTTAAATGAGCAGGGGATCATTACCATTTGTTCATTTATTTCACCGGACGAAGATATCCGTAATCAGGTTGCTGAAATTGTAGGTGAAGACCGTTTTCATATGATCTATATGGATGCTGATTTAAATTATTGTAAAAGCAATAAGCCGGAGATGTTTGAAAAAGCCATTGAAGGGAAAATTAACTATATGCCTGGAATAGATGCCGAGTATGAAAAACCACAAAGTCCGGTTATGACGCTTAATCCGGAGACTAAAAATAAATGGATCGAAGAAGTGGTGAATTATCTTGAGAAAGAAAAGATTTTTCCATTGGAATAGAATGATATGCCTGGATTGTCAAAATCCGTGACAGAAATACCTATTTTCAAATTTTGTTAAAGTATTAAAAAGTAATCGCTAAAAACCATTAGTCTGATCAGAACAGAAATGGTCTTTAGCGGTTATTAGTAATCCGAATCACAGGTACAGTTATTTTCTAACTTTTTTATTTGTCTTCATGTTCTTCGTCGTAAGGGACTCTGTTTTTTATAGAGCGTCCCAGTGTAGCCTCATCGGCATATTCAAGCTCGTCGCCAACACCGATACCACGGGCTATTGAACTGATCTGAATATTTGTATCCCTGATTTGTTTGACAATATAAAAGCCAGTGGTGTCACCTTCTACAGTTGACGGTAGTGCCAAAATCAGTTCCCGGACATTTTCTTCTTTGAGCCGTTTGATCAAAGCGTCAATCGTGAGGTCCTTAGGGCCAATACCTTCCATAGGAGAAATAACATTTCCCAGCACATGATACAACCCATTGAACTGTGAGGTGTTTTCTATCGCCATAACATCGCGCACATCATGAACCACGCAAACTGTTTGTTCATCCCGGGCCGGATTGGCACAGATATGGCAAATACCCGAATCGGAAATATTATGACATTTCTTGCAATATTGAATGTTCTCCCGCATATCGATAATAGCATTTCCAAGAACAGAAGCTGTTTCAGGAGCTTCATTAAGCAGGTGGAGAGCTAATCGCAAAGCCGTTTTTTGTCCGACACCAGGTAACTTTCCAAGTTCATTTACGGCATTTTCTACACGTTTTGACGGAAGATTGTTAATCATTTTTTCTATAAGATTTTATAAAAGCACTAATTTAGCTGCAAAATTAATAAAGAAATCATGCCATGACTCCCAATAGCATACTAATTACTTTTATTGTCTATACAATTTTGCTTTTGTTTATTAGTTGGCTAACATCGCGCAAAGCAAACAATGAAAGCTTTTTTATAGGCAATCGCCAGTCTCCGTGGTTTGTCGTTGCCTATGGCATGATCGGAGCTTCGCTTTCGGGTGTCACTTTTATCTCTATTCCGGGTGATGTAGGTTCTTCTTTTTCAACCTACATGATGATCGTTTTTGGTTATCTGGTGGGATATGCTGTGATTGCTGAAGTCTTATTGCCCCTTTATTACAGGTTGAGATTGACCTCTATTTATACGTTCCTTGAGCAGCGCCTCGGGTTTTGGTCTTACAAAACAGGAGCTTTTTATTTTATTTTATCGCGGGTGATCGGTGCTTCATTCCGGATGTTTTTGGTTGTCAATGTTATGCAATTGTTTGTTTTCAATGAATGGGGCGTTCCTTTCTGGGCAACAGTAGTGGCTTTTATCATTTTAATGGTTTTATATACTTATCGTGGAGGTATCAAAACGATTGTCTGGACAGATACACTGCAGACAACATTTATGCTGGCCACTGTTATTGTATCTATTGTTTTGTTAGGCAAGGAACTCAATCTTGGAGCAGGGGAGATGATTAAAACCATCGCTGAGAGCAAATATTCTACAGTTTTTATAGCAGAATGGGAACATCGCTATTTCTTTTTGAAGCAATTTATCAGTGGAGCATTTATTGCCATTGTGATGACCGGTTTAGACCAGGATATGATGCAGAAAAACCTTAGTTGCCGCAATTTGAAAGACGCAAAGAAGAATATCTATTCCATGAGCTTTGCCTTAATTCCCATGAATATATTAATACTTTCATTAGGCGTATTGCTTTATGTGTATGCCGAAGCAAACGGAATTCATGTTCCGGAGACTACGGATGATTTATTCCCGTTGATTGCATTAAAATATCTTGGAGGATTTGCCGGTATTGTATTTCTTATCGGACTTATATCTGCGGCGTATTCCAGTGCAGATAGTGCTTTAACTTCCCTGACAACTTCTTTCAGTATTGACTTTTTACGTCTGGATAAAAATGAATCATTAACAGAAAAGCAGAAAATAAATTTGCGACAGGTTATTCATTTAGGCGTTGCTGCAACTGTTATGATTGTAATTATAATTTTTAATGCGATAAATGATTCATCGGTTATTTCAAAACTTTTTACAATTGCCGGATATACATATGGTCCATTGTTAGGGATGTTCACTTTTGGTATTTATACAAAACGCCAGATCAATGATAAATTTGCCCCTATGATTGCAATACTTTCTCCGGTTATTTGTTATATAATTAGCAGCAATTCCAGTGCTTGGTTTTATGGATATGAATTTGGTTTTGAGTTATTATTGCTCAATGGTTTACTTGTATTTACAGGTTTAATGATAATCTCACGCAAATAAGATTGAAAAGGAGCAAGGATTGTATTATTTTCGTTTCTTAAAATAATGTATCATAAATGCAGGCATTAATCGAAAAAAGTCATTCAAAATAAATATATCCTGCAAGGATACAGATAGTATAAACAAAAAGCAATGCGACATGAATAAAATAATACTGTTTCTTTTAATACTTACGCTGGCAGCATGTAAATCACATGAGCCGGGTTATAATGTAGTTCCGGTAAGCGAAATTGAAGAAAATGAAAAATCCGGTGAAGGCTTATATTATGCTTTGCCCAGAACCCGCATTATTGTGGATGTTCAGGTTAAGAAAACGATGAAATACCGTGGGCCATACGCAGACTATGCTTCCAAATATCTGGGATTGGATAATGTGACCAAAGAAAACAAATCTTCCTTTGACATACAGGATATTAATATATCCACAATTTACGAAGCAGATCCTGAACAATTTTATTTTGTTGAGCTCAATGAGGAGAATAATCAGGGGGCGCGTAATTTGATGCTTGAGCTGACCGAATCCGGTATTATTGCTAATGTGAATGATACTGCAACTTTTAATACCTCCAGCCAGGTTGTTTTTATGAGTGATAATGACGAAAGTGACGATTTCAATAAGACTTTTTCCTATTTCCCCGACAAAAATCTCTATGAAAAAGTAGATACAATTATTGAAGAAGTTACAAGAGATACAATTACCTTTAAAAAGAAAGTGCTCAAGCGGAAAATGGTTGAAAAATCCACAGAAAAGAAAGCTCAGGAAGCTGCTGATTTTATTCTTAAAGTAAGAGAACAGAAAATGAATTTGATCACAGGATATCAGGAAACCGCATATTCTCAGGAAACGATGAAATACATGTTTGATCGATTGAATGATATGGAAACCAAATATCTGAAGTTATTTACCGGAATGCAGGCCAGTGAAACACTGAGTTACCGGTTTTCATATATGCCTCCGGATAATGTGTATCGTATTAACGAAAAAATATTCCGCTTTTCTGAAGAAAAAGGGGTTTTGGAAGAAGATGGGGAACAGGGAGATATTGTTTCATTGGAAATCAACCGGCAGCGGCGCACAAAAAATATGTATGAACATATAAAGGCAAATTATGATAAAGATAAGGAGCATAATGGGTTTTACTACCGGTTGCCTGAAGATGCCAATATCCTTGTAAAGCAAAATGAAAAACCTTTGGCTGAAATGATACTTCAAATCAGTCAATTTGGCGTTGTAAACTCCCTTCCTGCAAGTTATAATAATTTGCGTTTTTATCCTTCGTCAGGAATGATAAAAACCATCAACACAAAGGAATAAAGTAGGTTTTGACTATGAATTAATTTTTTATGAACGAACAAGATTATCTAAATTATAGGCCTGAAAAGCAATATTATTTCTCGGATACTTCTTTTGATCTTTTAATGCGAAAACGGATCAGTAAAATTTTGCTGATATGTTCTACTTACGATGCATTTATGCTTGAAGAAGACGGGCGAATAGATGAGCAGATATTTAATGAATATGTATCATTAAACCTGCGGTATCCGCCGCAATTTATACAGGTCTCTTCGGCAGAAGAAGCATGGAAGGTTTTAGAAGAGGAGCAAATTGATCTGGTGATTTCTATGTTAAGTATCGGAGATATGGACCCTTTCCAAATGTCTATCTCAATAAAAAATAAATATCCGGATATTCCTATTGTTGTTTTGACCCCCTTTTCCCGCGAAGTCACGCTCAAACTAAGAAATGAAGACCTTAGTGCCATAGATCATGTCTTTTGCTGGTTAGGGAATGCCAATATTCTACTGGCAATTATCAAATTGATAGAAGATAGCATGAATGTTCAACATGATGTGGAAAAAGTAGGCGTTCAGGTTATTATTTTAGTTGAAGATAATATTCGTTTTTATTCCAGTTATTTACCCAATATTTACCGGATAATCTTCAAGCAATCCAAAATGTTTATGGCCGAAGGACTTAATGAGCACCAAAAGATGCTACGCATGCGCGGACGGCCCAAAATATTGCTTGCCAGAACCTATGAACAGGCTGTGGATTATTACGAAAAGTACAAACATAATTTATTGGGGATTATTTCCGATATTAGCTATTACCGGAATAACAAAATGGATAAGTTTGCGGGCGTCAGGCTTTGCCGGAAAGTTCGTAAAGATGATAAATTCCTTCCGTTTTTACTGCAATCCAGCGATGGTACTAATGAAAAACTGGCGAAACGGGAAAGAGTAGGATTTATCAACAAAAATTCAAAAACTTTACTCAAAGAACTGCGGGATTATATTGTTCAGAATTTTGCTTTTGGCGATTTTATTTTCCTCGATCCCACGACAGGTGAAGAGATTGACCGTGCCACTGACCTTCAGTCTTTTCAGCAAAAAATTTATACTATCCCGGACAAAACGCTGAGTTATCATATTAACCGGAACCATATTTCAAAATGGCTAAATGCCCGTGCATTGTTTCCTATTGCTGAGATGTTGAAATATTTGCGCCCGGAACACTTTGATAATTTAGACGAAATACGCAAATTTTTGTTTGATACAATTGCTTCATACCGCAGGGGAAAAGGCAGGGGAGTTATTGCCAAATTCTATCGCGAGCGTTTTGATGAATACCTGATCTTTTCCCGAATCGGCGAAGGCTCTATTGGAGGTAAAGCACGCGGACTGGCTTTTATCGACTCCTTGTTGAAGAAGCATAACCTGATGGACAAATATGAGGATGTAATTATTACGATCCCCAGAACAGTTGTGCTTAGTACCGATGTGTTTGATGAATTTATGGATGATAATGAGTTGTATGAAATAGCTCTATCTGATATTCCCGATGACGAAATTCTCGACCATTTTATTAATGCGCGTTTGCCGTTTCGTATTCATAAAGACCTTTTGGCATTTATTGAAGTTGTTCATAATCCGATTGCTATTCGTTCATCCAGTTTGTTAGAGGATAGCCATTATCAGCCATTCGCCGGTATCTATAACACGTATATGGTTCCCAAGATTGAAGATGATGAACGCTTAATGCTTGAATTGCTGGGGAATGCAATTAAAAGTGTATATGCTTCTGTTTTTTATAAAGATAGTAAAGCCTATATGGAAGCAACATCAAATGTTATTGATGAGGAAAAAATGGGAATTGTTTTACAAGAAGTGTGCGGTACTGAAAAGAAAGAATTGGATAATTTGTTCTCACCTACATTCTCCGGAGTAGCTCGTTCAATAAATTTTTATCCGATAGAGCCCGAAAAATCTGAAGATGGAATTGCCAGCATAGCAGTCGGATTAGGGAAATACATCGTAGACGGAGGACAAACTCTCCGGTTTTCGCCCAAATATCCCAAAAAAATCTTACAACTTTCCAATCCTGATATGGCGCTGCGCGATACCCAAAAATATTTCTATGCCCTGGATTTACAGAGTGATAGTTTTCAACCTTCCGTTGATGATGCCGTTAACCTGGAAAAAGTGAAGATTAAAGATATTGTTGATGCCCCTGCTTTCAAACATGTGTTTTCAACGTTTGATTATACCAATAATGTTATACGAGATGGCGTAAACTATAAAGGAAAAAAGATTGTTACTTTTGCTAATATACTAAAGCATAGCAAGTTTCCTCTTGCTGATATATTACAGGATATTTTGGAGACTGGTCAAAAGGCCATGAATAATCCAATTGAAATTGAATTTGCTGTGAATATGGATACTCCCAAAGGTCAGCCAATGATTTTTAGCATGCTGCAGATCAGACCTATAGTCGAAAATAAAGAGGAGTTGGATCTGGATTTAGAAGAAGATGTAAAAAAGGAAGACACGATTATTTATTCGAATTCGGCGTTAGGTAATGGGGAAATCGATTATATGAAAGATATTGTTTATGTGAAACCCGAATCTTTTCAGGCAGCAAATAATCCTAAAATTGCCGAAATAATCGAAAAACTAAATAGCCGGTTCAAAGATCAGGCGGAGAATTATATTTTGATTGGTCCGGGACGCTGGGGTTCTAATGATCCCTGGTTGGGCGTGCCTGTGAAATGGGCGCAAATTTCTCAAGCCAGACTTATTGTAGAATCCGGACTGGAAAACTACCGCATCGACCCTTCACAGGGAACACACTTTTTCCAGAATCTGACCTCTTTTCAGGTGGGCTATTTTACTATTAACCCTCATGAAAATGACGGATATTATGATGTGGAGTATCTAAATCAACAAGAAGCTGTTTATGAAGATGAATTTGTACGCCATGTGCAGTTTGAAAGTCCAATTGTGGTAAAAATTGACGGAAGAAAGAATAAAGGGGCTGTTTTTCGTGATCAGGCTAACGAATAATAAAACGTTGTTTATTGTGTTTTAAATGAAGGATACATCAAATAAAACGTAATATTTAGTTACAA
>JBNJGZ010000040.1:0-16701 GCA_051748065.1 Bacteroidota bacterium | reverse complement strand
TTACTCAAACGGCCGGCAAAAGCATCATATCCTCCGGCTTTATGAATGATCTGAAGCATTCCTCCGATAAGAAGGATAAATAACACTATGCGCAAGCGTTCCGGATCTGTGAACGAAAGCACCAGATAATCCCAAAGGCTTTGCAACGATTCAAATACAACCCCTTCATTAATGGTAAAAGCTCCGGCAATCACGCCAAAAAACAGTGCTAATGCCACCCGTTTCGTCGATAAAGCCACAACAATCGTAACAATTGCCGGTATTAAGGAAAGCCACCCAAATTCCATTTTCTTATGTTTTAATCCTGAATTCCAAAGCCTTCTTCATTCAGGATATTTTCTTCTTCTTCAGTAACCACTTTTACCAGACTCCCTTCCATGCCATGGATTTCCACACCATAGTCCCGGTAGGTATTCAATACATTGATAATATCCATTGTTATCAACTGCCCGGGCACTAAAAGAGGTATTCCGGGAGGATATGGAGTAACCATTCGGGAAGCAATACGATCTTTTGCCAGCCGAAGGGGTAATTCCTCATTCTCCGCATAAAAAGCAAAGCGTGGGCGATAGCGTATAGGCGAAATTGTAAGCTGAAAATCCTTCATGATTTTATCCTGGCCACTGAATTTACGATTTCCGCTGTGTTTTTCTATATTTTCCAAAGCCAGATAAAGCCGGTTGATACGGGAATATGTCGCTCCGATTGTAAGAAGAATGGTAATCGTATTAAATGTGGATTTTTCAATTTGGATATTGTGCTTGCTAAGCAGCAAATGTTCGATCTGTTTTGATGTCATCCCCGATTTAGAAACATCGATAGTAATTTTCGTTGGATCCATTCGAATATTGTCATCTTTCAGCTCAGGATTAATCAAATCTTCTTTTTCAAGTACCCGGAATTTTTTCAGGGAATTGATAGACTCCCGTAATTTGTCCGAAAGTTCCAGAACACGCTGCAGCAATGAGTATCCCTCCATCACCATTTGCCTTGTAGCCACATCCAGCGATGCGATCATTGGATACTGGGGTGATGTAGAAGAATGCATATTAAAATTTTCCTGAAACAGGTCTTCAATATTTTCAAAATCCGGGTCATTCACATGGATCATGGAAGCCTGTGAAAAAGCACTCATCGTTTTATGTGTAGACTGGGTAGAATAGTCAGCTCCGGCAGCCATAGCACTGGGATAGAATTTATGATGAAAAATCGCATAGCCAAACCAGGCTTCGTCAACAATCACCTTAATATCCCGCTTATGTGCTTCGTTCACGATATCTTCAATATCATAAATCAATCCATCATAAGTACAATTGGTCAGGATAAGGGCTTTCAATTTTTTCCCTTTTGCAATTGCATCATCCATTGATTCAATAATGCGTTTTTTGGGGATAGGCCCGAATATGCCGTATTTATTGTTAACCGAAGGCATCAAGTAAAGAGGTTCGGCTCCGGCAATAATAACTCCATAATGGACTGACTTATGGCAGTTTCGATCCAGCAAGATAGCATCCCCGGGTTTAAGCAGGCTCTGTATAAGTATTTTGTTCGATGTGGAGGTTCCGTTTGTTGAGAAAAACGTATAACGGGAATTAAATGCCCGCGATGCCAATTCCTGAGATTCTTTAATGACTCCTTCCGGGTGCAACAGTGAGTCCAGCTCAGGAACGGAAACTGATACATCAGAAAGGAACAAATTTTCCCCAAAGAATTCATAAAAATCTTTTGCATAAGGGGAATATTTTACCGAATTACCGGAAGCATGACCCGGTGTATGCCAGGAATCCTTGGCCTTTAAAGCATAGCGAACAAGCTTTTCATAGAACGGAGCATGATTCTTTTCTCCGATTTCCGCCTGAATCTTACGCACGATATCATCATAGACTTTTTCATCTTTGAGAAAATATCCGTTGATTATTCCTCCACTGGTCAAATCCTTTGTATCACTTACGCAAGTATAAAGAAACAAGGACAGTTCAAAACGTAATCCCAGAAATTTTTTGAATATTTCCAGCCCTTTCACCCATTTTTCCGATTGAGATGTTCTGGGTAAATTCCATTCGGAAAGGACAGCGTGAATTGTACCGTCACTAAGAATATAATCGCAAGCATCATCAAAATTATCGCAACTGACTACCTTTAAGCCTCGCATTACCAAAGCTTCTACAAGCTCTTCGCGAGCTTCTTTGTCATGATCAACAACTAATACTGTATAGTGCATAGTTTTTCTTTTACTTTCAAAAAAATTGAATAAAAACAGCCAGAAAAAATAGCGTTTTTCTGACTATGTGTTTATTATTAAATCAGCTTCATTGGGTTTAATGCCTGTATGATACTGTTTACTTCCGGAGCTTCCACATATTAAAAACCCATGTTTCACTGTTCAAATAAACTACTTCCTGTTCGGTTTGATTAGAAACCGCCCATTACAGACAAACACTAATGAACTGATAGAAACGGAATAACGTCTATATTGTGTCGTTTTATTGTATGTATCTCAATTATATTTTGCAAAAATAGAAATATTTACCATCCTTTAAACAAAATATCAGGAGAGTGAATACGCATTGTGATGTGCATCTTTTCATGTTAAAAATATATCTTTACGACAGCTTGTTTAATTTTGCAGAAGATACTACTTTTACACATCCACAGAAGAAAGCTACGCTTATGGCAAATTCATCCGGGAAACCCGAGAAAATGTATTACACAATTGGCGAAGTAGCCAATATGTTTCATTTGAATACCTCAAACATACGGTTTTGGGAAAAGGAATTTGACGTCATTAATCCGCGCCGCAATAAAAAAGGAAACCGTTACTTTACGGCAAAAGATGTAGAAAATTTTCATATTATCTATCATCTGGTAAAGGAACGTGGCTATACACTCAACGGAGCCAAAGAAAAACTAAAGAAAGACCATCAGTCTACGGAAAAAGCCGCTGATATTTCTGCTCGTCTGAAGAAAGTCAGAGGATTCCTGGAAGAACTAAAAGCGCAATTGGATGAACCGAATGAATAGTCTGACCGAATCTATTTCTTCTGTAAGCTGAATTGTGGTTTTCCTCTTAAAGATAATTCTTTTTTATCAGATAGTTCTGCACATAATCTTTAACTCCTTCTTCCAGGCTTGTCATCGGCTCATTATAGCCCTGATTTCTTAATTTATCCATTTCCGCTTTGGTATAATACTGATATTTATCGCGTATATCTTCCGGAGTATCAATAAATTGAATATTTTCGTCCTTGCCAAGTGCGTCAAACACAGCCCTGGTCAGGTCGAGAAAAGACCGCGCCACTCCGGTTCCCGTATTATAGATTGCTGACTTTGGTTTGTTTTCCATAAGCCAGTGGATCATATTCGTTACATCTTTCACATAAATAAAATCCCGGCTTTGCTCTCCATCTTTAAACTCCGGAATGTGAGACCTGAAAAGCTTCATGCCGCCGGTTTCCGAAATCTGATGAAACGCATGATACACCACAGAGGCCATTCTTCCTTTATGATATTCATTCGGCCCATACACATTAAAAAACTTTAATCCGGCCCAGAAAGGAGGTTGCTTTTCTTGTTTAAGCATCCATTTATCAAAATCATTCTTGGATTTGCCATATGCATTTAAAGGTTGCAATTTATCGACGATATCATGGTTGTCGCTATAACCATGCTCTCCCAGCCCATAAGTAGCTGCTGACGAAGCGTAGATCAAAGGAATTTGATTATCAGAACAAAATTCCCATATCGCTTTGGAGTAATTTAAATTTAGCCGGTCGAATATCGCCTGGTCAAACTCAGCCGTATCCGTTCGGGCTCCCAAATGAATGATAAATTCAATATCATTTTTGTTTTTCCTTGCCCATTCTAAAAACTCATCCCTGTTAATCCTGTCGACTAAATTTTTATCCTGCAGGTTTGTGTTTTTATCGCTGCGACTAAAATCATCCACGGCCACAATATTTTTATATCCGTGGTTGTTTAGCTCTGATACCATACAACTTCCGATAAACCCGGCAGCTCCTGTAACTATGATCATAATTCTTCGATTTAAGGTTGCAAAGGTTAAAAATCTAACGCAATTAGCCACAGATTTGTAAAAATTTATTTATTTTACCCCAAAAATAAGATATGGCAAAAAAGAAACTGGGACTAGTATTAAGCGGAGGCGGAGCCCGCGGCTTTGCCCATCTTGGAGTTATCGAAGTATTGGAAGAACAAGGCATCTATCCTTCTATTATCGCCGGCAGTAGTGCAGGCTCAATTGCCGGAACACTTTATGCTGCCGGATATCGACCACGGGAAATTGTGGAAATACTCATGAAAAAGTCTTTTTATCAGTATACAAATCTGTCCATGCCTCGTAGTGGCCTCATGAAATTAAACGGGATGAAAGAGCTGATTGATGAAAAGCTGGACAATTGTAATCTGGAAGACCTTAACATTCCAATGATCGTTTGCGCAACAAATATGAACAAAGGCGAAAGCACCTTTTTCACTGAAGGACCGGCCGGTGAACGTGTTTTAGCATCATCTTCTATTCCTATTCTTTTCCAGTTGGTAGATATCGACGGAGTAAAGTATGGAGATGGAGGCTTAATGAATAATCTCCCGGCAAAAGCTGTTAAAGGTAAAGCTGACATTATCTTAGGCGTCAACGTAATATCGCCGGGTTATGAAGAAAATTTAAGCTCTTTAGCAAAAGTCGCTTTGCGCTCCTTTCATTTAGGAGTAGCAGCTAATATTTTAGAAGAAGCCAGCTACTGCGACTACTTCATTGATATGCCGGAGCTTATGGAATATGGGCTATTAAAGAACTCCCAGGGGCATGAAATATTTAATATCGGATATAATAAGGCGAAACAATATTTGCAGGACAATCCTATTCATCTTGAGGAGGAAGAATCCTGACCATCACCCGTCTGTTTTTTGCCCTTCCTGTATCCGTGCGGTTAGAACGCAGCGGATTTCTTTTTCCAAAGCCTTTGGCTTTTAGTCTTTCGGCGGCAATACCTTTTTGCTCCAGATAGCGCTTAACAGTAACGGCGCGTCGCTCGCTGAGACGTTGATTGTAGCGTTGTGAGCCTACGGAGTCCGTATGGCCCTGGATTTCTATTCTCAAGTCCTCATGGCGCTTTAAAAACCCATACAAATTCTCCAACTCTTCTTTTGAACTTGATTTTAAATAAGATTTGTCAAATTCGAAATAGATATTTTCCAGTTCAAAAGTAAACCCAACTTCCGTAGAATCCACTTCGGGGATTTGTTCCGATTCATCTTCAACTTCTTCTTCCGATTCAGAAGGCAGTTCCGGAGGAGGCGCTACCTGGGTTACGTTTACGTTGTCAAAATAATAATATGCCGAACTATATTTACCCTCGGGATTCACTTGTGCTGAATGAACCTCTTTATTTGGAAAAAAACTCCCCAGGATAATGAATTGCTCATCACCTCTGGCTTTAATAGTATCCACTATCGTACGCCAGGAGCTTGTGTTAGTAATCTTTTCTGAGGCAGGTGTCTGAACTTGCGGACGTGGATATTTGGACGTCGTAACATTGTGACATTCCAAATTAAATGTCTCCAGGGAAAATATCATTCCGTATGTATTCACCTGTATCGGCTGTGGAGAAAGAAAAGCTCCTATTTGATCAATGGCAAACTGGGCTTCTCCCGCCAGGGCAATGTCAAATTGCACGGCATAGCGCGCTCCTTTTTCCAGGGGCTTTTTAAGATGCCCCATAAGATATTCCTTATAATTGGAAAATTGATGTTTGACCACGAAAAGATGCATTCCTACATAGGCTTCTCCCTGCGCAGGTTTTATATTGCCAAACTTATTTTTTGGCACACCACTGCCCTTATTGCTACAGGCATGAAAGTAATCCGGGGAGCCGTCCGTAGGTTGAGACCAGGCCTGAACTTCATCAATACGTTCATGCCTGATCTTTCCCGGACAATACTCGTAGGTCTCAAAGCTACCATTAACCAGAAGGTTCTGAGATACCAATAATGCCGGTACACTCAAAGCTAAAGCAAATATTATAATCCTGTATATTTCAGGTTTAGTCATTCTTATTTGGCTGTTCCAGACCAAATCCGGAAGTCTTATCATCGCGTTTTAACAAGAAAGCAAACAGTAACCCTAAAACGCCAAGACCGGAAAGCATCAACATAGGATTGGTATAATCCAACGGTTTAATAACTTCCACGGCATAGTGGTTTGATTGTAAACCAAAATAATCCTTATCGGCAGAGATAACCTTTCCTTTTCCAATTAAAAACTCTACTTCACCATCATTGCTTATGTGGTAGGTAGCTAATTCTTGCCATACCAGGTCTCCCTGCTCACTATACACGCTAAACACACCTTCATTAATCTGGCCTTTATACTTCTCATCTACAGAAGATGATTTTGTTTTAAACATGTTATTCTCATTATAAACTAACTCTCCGGCATAGACATTTGTTGTATCTTCATCATCAACAACATTCAATTTCGCTTTGTAGTCTAAAGTATCAACAAGCTTGCTAAAATCAGCAGATACCAACACATCCCCATTTCCAATTTCGATATCAAACGCTCCCTTATCATCTGTTTTTAGCTTGTGTTCTTCTTTCCAGACAATATCTCCTTTCAGGCTATCCTGATAAGCCACTACGGAAATATTCATTTCAGAATTTGCCACAGCCTCCTCCTCACTGTCTGCAACAGAGCCCGAATAAACGAGACCAGACTGTTGTAAATTCTGAAATTCATTGGGCGAATATTGATCGGTGAAGTTAGGGTTGGAACTATCCAAAACAAGGCCTATAAGCATTGGGAATGCCCACAAACCGATATTCTGCACAGAAAACATAAACCCATAAGCAGTTCCCAGTTTATTTTCCCCTACAATCTTTGTCACTGCCGGCCACATCGCAGCTGGCACTAAAGAAAAGGCGATTCCAAGGATAAAGATCGGGATACGGGGTTCGATATATGTTTTAGCAAACATCAAATGAGCAATAATCAGTAAGGCAGAACCCAAATACATCAATGTGGCACTCTTTCCTTTATTATCTGTGATCCAGCCAAATAGCGGAGTCAGCAGAATAGTACCAAACATAAGGTAAGAAGAAACATTACCGGCTGTATCCCTTGCCATACTGAACTTATTCATTAACAGGTCAGGGGCATATTTAATAAACGGAAATACAGCGGAATAAAATGTAACACAAAGTAACGTGATAAAAATAAACGAACGGTTGGTAACCAAAAATCTCAGATCAGCCCATTTGAATTCGTCCTCGGGGTCTTCAATATTGACTTTTTCCTGACGGTCCAGTTTTAAGTCCAATAACATATAAATGACAAAGGCTACTAAAGCGATCCACAGCAATAGCACGCCAAACCAAATTGCATTCGTCCATTCGGGATAAATAAGTTTTGGCGACAATGAAAGCGCTAAAGCCGTTCCCAGTCGGCCAATAGCCAAATTTAAACCCAAAGCAAGGGCTAGTTCTTTTCCCTTGAACCATTTAACAATCACTTTTGAAAGCGCCACAATACTGGTTTCCGCTCCCAGACCAAAAACAAAAAATCCCAGATACATCATCTTCAGAGCGGGAGAATACTGGGTGAGGAATGAATTCATAAAACTGTATCCAAAACCACCGGCTAAATATGCGTCAGAGGCGCCATAAGCTGTGATAGAAGCTCCTAATGCCATGAAAAGTATAAAAATAAACCCGGTTGGACGGATACCAATTTTGTCTAAAATAATTCCTCCCAACACGGCCATAGCCAAAAACACATTGGGAACCGAATAAGCTGACATAAACATCCCATAATCGGAAGATGAGAATCCCAGATTAGTCGTCATTAAATCTTTCAGCGGGGATAATGCATCATAGAAATAATAGTTCATAAACATTATCGCACTGGCCACAAATAAGACCACCCATCGCATCAGCGGATTGTCACGTAAAGAATTCTTTATTTTTTCCATAACCTGTTTTTTTGTCGTACCAAAAGTACAATTTAATGATAACTTTTTTATTTTTTCACCTAAAAAACCATTCGCTTTTTTAACTGTTATACTTGTGTATGGTCAACCTCAGACAAATAGTGTTTGGCTATAAGAGATTCGTTAGTCGTTCGGTGACGGTTTTATAATTACAGAGTTAAAACCGAATACAAAAAACCATAATCGTTTGATTATTAAATACCTTAAACAACCTCATTATGCAACATATTCGAAAAATCATATTTCTTGCTGCATCCTTATTCATTATATCATCAGGTTTTGCCCAAACGATATATTCAGACTACAAAGATGGTAAACTTTATGTGATTTTAGAAAAGGAGCATATAGCAACAACAGAAAATGCAATGGCTTTCCTGGATACACTCAATTTGAACGTTCATTTTACTTCAGTCAGACAACCGTTTACAATCGAAAGTGATACATTATCCCGGACATGGGAAGTTTCATTTAAGCCGGCCGATAAGGTTGACCTACTAATTCGTCAACTATCTCAATTGCCTCAGGTGGAATTTGCGGAACGCATTCCTTTGACAAAAACCTTTCTGACCCCGAATGATCCTATGTATTCCTCCACCGCCTATGGTTATGAATGGAACTGGTATTTGGATGTGATACGGGCCGAACCAGCCTGGGACATCACGACCGGGTCTCCTAACATAGTCGTGGCAATTGTGGACAATGCTGTTTACACTGATCATCCGGATTTAGCAGGTAAGTTTACTAAAGAGCGCGATATTTCCAATAACGACAATGATGCGAGCCCTCCTTCAGGAGGCAGTTCTTCCGATAAATATATCTGGTCTCACGGCACACATTGCGCCGGTCTGGCAGCCGCTAAAACCAACAATGATACCGGCATAGCCGGAATTGGTTATGATATTTCGCTGATGGGAATAAAAACAGCTCCTGACAGTAGCTCCGGGGAACATACTTACAATGGAACCGGAGGCGTGCAGTGGGCAGCCCAAAACGGTGCCGATATTATTAGTGCTTCATGGGGAAGTACCGGATATTCCAGTGTAAACAATAATTTTTATAATTCGTTAAAAAACAATGGAACTATTGTGGTTGCCGCTGCCGGCAATGAAGGAGATGCCGGCAATGATAAACTCTACCCGGCTGCCTACAATTCGGTTATTGCCGTTGGCTCGACAAATGCTGATGATGAACGCTCTTCTTTTTCCCAATATGGCGATTGGCTGGATGTCTCAGCTCCTGGCGGATATTATCCCAATGGAACGGCAAGTCAACGCATTTCATTGCTAAGCACCACTTTTAATGAGGCCTACTATACGCAAAATATCTTCAGCGGTAAATATGATATCAGTCAGGGAACTTCAATGTCAACACCTATAGTAGCCGGCCTTTTGGGTTTAATGAAGTCATTAAAACCCTCGGCCTCCTATAACGACTTGAAAAACTGCCTGATATGGGGAACAGATAATATTGACACCGTAAATTTAGCAGCGTATGCCGGAAAAATGGGCAGTGGCAGGATAAATGCCGTTAACGCCCTGAATTGTTTAACAGGCAGCAGCATTAATGTAGCTGACCAGAATAAAAAACTAAAGATCTATCCAAACCCTTCCCATGGAACTTTTCATATCCAAAGTCCCGGAATAAACACATTCGAATTTTCCGTTTTTGATATTACAGGTAAAGAAATAACAAGACGTTCTCAAAGTGGAAATATGATTGATTTAAATCATCTGAACAGCGGGATTTACATCATCAAAATTAAAACAAAGGAACAATCCTTTACGGAAAAAATAGTAATTCAACCTTAAGCCGGAGCGTTTTCATAGTTAAAAACCTCCATGATGAAATTTTCAAAATACAAAAGGACGATTAAACAGACTGGTTGTCAACAGACTATCGGACACAAGGAAAACAATGTCATTGATCGGTTCCCTCGTGAATCCATTTTTTGTTTCATCGGGGTCATTAATAGTCATTAGTTGTTATTAGTTGAGGTTTTACCGGTTGATATAAAATTTAATTGTATCATAAAACCCTAAAGTAAATGACTTTGTATGCAAAATGACGCGCGAAGCGCAAATGATAGAAAGAATTAAAAGAAAGACAAATAAAACAGTTTTACATTGTTGATCAATGACTATCCGTGTTATCAGTGTTCTAGTTTTTACAATCCGTATTTTCTGTTACTATTCTCAATATTCCGATTTAGATATAAAACACTGAGAAAATAGCCATTTATATCAGTCTTTTGCATCCCCTCACACATCCCGAATTTAATGCTGTTTGAACAGTCCGGATTTAAATTAAATTAAATTTTTTTTGTAATAAACTTGCATTGAGTACTAAAATGTATTATATTTCGAGTTGTAAAAGAAACATTGTGCCATCTTTCAAAAATCTGAACTGTCCTGTGGATATACCCACTCATTAGCTCTCTTTTTCATACCTGGTATGCGCACTCTCTAAATTCGCAGGGCAGTTTTTCTTTAAAAATGAAGCATTTAGCATATACATTAGGGTTAATAATCCTTCCGGTATTCATATTATTTTCACAAGATCAGGAAAAGTTACCGGAGGATTTTCATCCGGAACCCCGCGGAGCTGATGGCTTACGCGTCATGTTTTACAATGTTGAAAATCTATTTGACACTAAAGATGACACCCTCAAACAAGATCAGGAGTTTCTCCCCGACGGCCCCCGCAACTGGAATGAATTCCGTTTTTGGCAAAAAGTCAACAAGCTCGCCAGTGTAATTATAAGTGTTGGAGGCTGGGAACCTCCTGCCGTTGTGGGTTTGTGTGAAGTTGAAAACCGCAATACCCTTAATGCCCTTTTTTACGGAAGCGGATTAAAAAAATACGGCTATAATATTATTCATTTTGAATCTCCCGATGTCCGTGGAATTGATGTGGCTCTTGCTTATCAGCCTAAAAAACTGACGATTTTGCATAAACGTGCCATTCCGGTATATTTGGGAAAGGATTTCTCCCGCCCCACAAGAGATATTTTATATGTGAAAGGACTTACACTTTCCAATGACACCCTGCACTTTTTTGTCAATCACTGGTCTTCGCGCTGGGGTGGCGAAGAAGCAACACGGCCCAAAAGAAAAAAAGCAGCTAATACACTGAAATCCGTTACAGACTCGCTTCAAAATCGCCCTTCAAATCAAAATATTGTCATTATGGGAGATTTTAATGACGGCCCTGAAGACCTTTCCATAAATAATACATTAAATGCAAAAGACTCCGTTGAGAACACCTTTCTTGTCAACCTGATGAGCCCTTATTTAAAAACAAACAAAGGAACACATTTTTACAAAGAAGCAACTGGAGCCGAATGGAATATTTTGGACCAAATAATTGTTTCCCGTCCCCTTTTAGACAGAAACGGACCTTTTACCAAAAGCAAAGCTCACATTTTTGATGCAGATTTTCTGCTTACCGATGATGACGGGAACAAAAAACCATTGCGGTCTTTTATAGGATACAAATACAACGGTGGCTATAGCGATCACCTGCCGGTGTATCTGGATATCTTTCTGCAGTAAACTACTTTACACGAACCAGAAAATAGTTTTTCTTCCCTTTTTGCACAAGTATATACTTGTCGTTTAAAAGATCCTCAGCAGTAATCTGACGGTTTTCATCCACCTTCACTTTATTAATGCTCACAGCATTGCTTTTCAGCATTCTTCGCGCTTCTCCTTTTGATGAAAATACACCGGACTCTTCCGCCAGGAAAGTAACGATATCAATGCCTTGCTCTACAGCAGACTTTTGAGCCTCATGTTGCGGCACTCCCTCAAAGACTTCAAGTAACAGTTTTTCAGGTAAGGCTTTCAGTTCTTCGGTTACCTGTTTACCAAAGAGGATCTTAGAAGCCTGCTGAGCTGCTTGCAGTTCTTTCTCCCCATGAATACGCGTAGTAAGCTCAACAGCCATTTCTTTTTGCAAAACACGCAAATGAGGCTCTTGCTGATGCTTTTCAATCAGACCCTCGATCGTTGCTTTATCTTTCAGGCTAAATATCTTGATCAGCCGGGTAGCATCTTCATCGGAAATGTTAAGCCAGAACTGATAGAACTTATAGGGAGAGGTCTTTTCGGGGTCAAGCCAGATGTTTCCCTCTTCCGTTTTCCCAAACTTATTTCCGTCCGACTTGGTAATAAGCGGACAAGTAAGCGCAAATGCTTCTCCGCCTGATTTTCTGCGGATCAACTCGGTGCCGGTAGTAATATTTCCCCACTGGTCGGAACCTCCCATCTGCAACTTGCAATTTAAATTTTTATAGAGGTAATAAAAATCATATCCCTGCACAAGCTGATAGCTAAATTCCGTAAATGACATTCCATTTTGTGAATCAGCGCCTACACGTTTTTTCACGGAATCTTTGGCCATCATATAATTGACCGTAAGATGTTTGCCTACATCACGAATAAATTCCAGAAATGAAAAATCCTTCATCCAGTCATAATTATTCACTAACAACGCCTGGTTTTGTTTCTCTTGCGAGAAATCCAGCAGCTTTTGCAACTGAAGCTCCAATGCATATTGATTTTTGCGCAATGCATTTTCATCCAAAAGATTTCTTTCTTTGGATTTCCCCGAAGGGTCCCCGATCATTCCGGTAGCACCACCTAACAATACCACAGGCCGGTGACCGGCATCCTGAAGATGTTTTAACATCATAACTCCGGTAAGATGACCTATATGTAAAGAATCTGCTGTAGGATCAATTCCGACATAAGCCGTTACCATTTCCTTGTCCAGCAACTCTTCTGTTCCCGGCATGATATCATGCACCATACCGCGCCATGTTAGTTCTTCTACAAAATTCATGAGGATTGATTTTCAGGTTTTGCTATGCAAAGATAATTCGAAAATTTTAACTCTTACCCTGTATTAATTCATGCATTTCTATCCGGTGTATTAAAAGACAATATAGCCCATTGACATCTTATTGTTTTTCTGTTGTTTACCAATTTGATCTGCAGAGTGGAGGTTTTAAAATTAATGCCAAAAATATTGGTTTATCTTTTTCATGATCTGCAACCCCAAAACACATTGTGCTGATTTTTGTTAATCAGGAAAGAAAACAAAATTCATTAATTTATTGTATTTTTGACTTATGATAGCAATAACAGGAGGTACAGGCCTTTTAGGGGCTCACCTGATCTTTCGACTTCTGGATCAGGGCTATGAAGTTAAAGCGTTAAGAAGAAAGGATAATTCAAATCTGGTCAAAAAAATAATCGGCTATTATACAACCAACCCTCATGAATATTTCAACCGTATCCATTGGTATCAGGGTGACGTAACCGACATAAGCTCTCTGGAGGATTTTCTGGAAAAAGACGATCTGCTGTTTCATTGTGCAGGTTTTGTATCTTTTCATAAAAAAGACAAACCCCTGCTGCACAAAATTAATGTAGAAGGTACCGCTAATGTTGTCAATGCGGCGCTGCATCAGAATGTAAGTAAACTCATACATGTAAGTTCAACTTCTGCTTTAGGCCGTGCTGATGCCGACGGAAAAACAAGTGAGACCTCACAGTGGAAAGATTCCAATCAGAACAGCAAATATGGCATCTCGAAAATGCTTGGGGAACGAGAAGTATGGCGCGGACAGATGGAAGGGCTTTCTACGGCTGTTGTCAACCCGGGTATTATTTTAGGACCCGGCCCCTGGGATAAAGGAAGCAGCCAACTATTCAGCAAACTCTATAACAGACTTAATTTTTATACGGAAGGAGTCAACGGATATGTAGATGTCCGGGATGTAGCCTATGTTATGGAAAAACTAATGTTTTCCGGTATTGAAGAGGAACGTTTTCTTTTAGTGGCAGAAAATATAGATTACAAAAGTCTTTTCGAACAAATTGCTGATGTTCTGAAAGTAAACCCTCCTAATAAAAAAGCAACACCGGCAATGGCAGAGATTGTCTGGCGGCTGGATGCGGCACGAAGCTTCTTTAGCGGAAAACCTCCCCTGATAACAAAAGAAACAGCCCGCACTGCAATGAATAACCATTACTATGACGGAAGTAAAATCACCAGCTTCATAGACTTTTCTTATCGACCCATACAAGAAAGTATCGCAGACTTTGGCGAACTGTTCTTAAAAGATCAAAATAATGAATAAGCTCATAAGCCTTTGTGAATTTTTTAAAATCATCCCTGACAGGATGGTGCAATTATTCATAACTATAGTTTATTGTTCATTGCAAACCCTGTCAGGGAAGGGTATTTTATACGCCTAGCAAACATCATGTTCCACTTAATCAACTTAATTACTTAATCAACTCAATCAACCAGCCCGGAGGGCTCGCAGTTTGGCTATTTTCACACCATGCTCCATGCTCTCTGCTCCATGCACATCATCGTACTTTCGTACCCTCGTACTCTCAGTCTCTTCATCACTTCGTCTCTCAGTCTCTCAGTCACTTCGTTCGCTAATCCCGATAGCTATCGGCTCGCCAACCCGCCTCACCGCTTCATCACCTTCTGCCGGTATTTCCGTTGCTCTCCGTCCAGCTCCAGCCAGTAGATACCGTCGCTGAGGGCGGAGAGGCTGAGGTGTTGGGTTTTTGCCTGCTTTGGCCATTGATGGCGGCGGACGATGGCCCCGTGTTGGTTGTAAAGCCTGAGGGTGGCTTCTTCGTGTAGGGCCTGGTCCAGCTCTACAGTAAGCCTTTCCTCCGCAGGATTGGGATAAACCTTCCATTTATCCGCATTTTGTTCGTTAATGCCTACACCGGAATACGTAACCGTGCGATACGCTTTGCCTTCGCAGCCGTTGCTGTCGGTTACTTCCACCCAGTAGCTGTGGCTACCGCCGGTCATCTGGGAGCCGTAAAGCGTTAGCGTTTGCGTAGTATCACCGTTATTCCATTTATAGTTCACATAGCCGCCACCCGGGTCTAATACCAGCGTATCGTTGCCGGTGAGGGTCGTATCCGAGCCCAGGCTGATCTGCGGACTCTGGTGAATGGTAATGGTTTGGGCGACACTATCCCACATGCCGTAGTGCAGGGCTTTAGCCCATACCGTGTATTGGCCGGGTTGCAGGTATTTGTGCGAGGGATAAAACAGCGACGAGGTGTCCGGGCCGGATGTGGCGCTGTCCGAGAAATGCCAGGTAACCTCATACACGCTATCGGTCAGGGCAAAATGCGTGGGCTTGACATTTTCTCCCGTACAGGTGTTGGTATAGCTGATGTCTACCGGCTCCTGAAGCCAGGAACTTACAAATTTCGGAAGTGCTTTGTAATAATCATTGGTATAGTGTTCTAGTAAAAAGTTTTGTGGTTGATAATTACAATTACTATCAGGCAAATTCGGCTGATTTATGGAATTAAAATATTGTGCAAGCCCAGAAGAGTCATTTATTACAGCATGATTATATATTTTTTGATCAGCTGCAAGAAACATATCATAAGCCGTATGTTGGTGATCAAAGTTATGAACTGGCCACCTTGAAGCTTCAAAGTAAGTTTGAGAATTATAATTGAGATCATATTGATTTATAACTCCTGTTGCAGACCCGGTGGAATGTCTGGCATAAATAAATTGGCTGTTGGAAGAAAATTCAAACCAACTTGGCCAGTAGTAATTAACATAATCATGTATAAATCGTTTTGCCGTATCAGCTACAATACCTGTAGAAGCATTAAAGTGCAGGATTTGGATGGTATCCGATTTCGTTGTACCATCGGCCAAAAAACGACCATTCGGACTGAATTTCATATTATCTACATATCCCTGGGATGTTTCAGGTTTTATTCCTGCAACAGAAACCACTGTATCCACATTATTTGATGGTTGTAGATGAAATGCTACAAATTCATTTTTCATATGCTTACGGGAAACTAACCAGTAATCATGGCCATTTGCATGCTTTACTGCTGTTAAGTCTTGAGTTAAATAATGGGATGTAAACACCTGATTTTTTATGATTACCTGTGGAATACTATCGCTTATGTCAATCAACGAGTAAAACAAAGTATCCATATCCGAATTTATCGAAAAGTTATTATGTGAAGTTAAGGAAAACAAATAAATAAGGTCCGGATTATCCGGCATAGGAATAACAATATTGCTCCGTCCAGAATCTGCAGAAAGAGAATCAATGAATTGATAATTATGATTCCATAAGGAGGCACCATCGGAGTATAAAATTAGATTTCCGTTATTTTCGGAGTAAACTGCAAATTTTGTATCCTCACTTTGTATCTGTCCGAATACATTTTGATTAATCATTTGGGGATATCCGGTTTGGAATGAAATATGCCATTTGCCGAAAATAACATTATCAGCATGTCTGCTTTGGGCTTGTGTCTGGAAAGAAAAACTCAAAAAGATGATAATGATGAGTGGTATTAAGAGGTACAGTTTCGTTTTCATAACTCGTGTTATAATTTTATGTGACTGATAATGAGTTATTTTTACCCCCCCGCATCTTCTAAAGAATTGTAAACTTGTGTAAAAAGGTTCATAGTAATTCTGTTTTTTGGTTTTACATCCATTCAAAAGTAATAACAAACATTCCAAAAGTCAAATCTTTAAGGAAGAAAAACTATTCCGGCTTTTCCGCAGGGGAAGCCGGAAGCTTTTATGCAGGCATGTTTCCTGAAGATCATCCCTGACAGGGTGGTGCAGTTATAAAAAACTATAGTTTATTGTTCATTGCAAAACC
>JBNJGZ010000039.1:0-17157 GCA_051748065.1 Bacteroidota bacterium | reverse complement strand
ATGGCCTGAGATCATTTTTAAAAGGATACTTAAAAATACCCTCATCAGGTAGGTCAAGTTCAACGTTTTGCAGGAACTCTACGGACTTGTTAATGTGATCGTACATTACCTGGTCCGTATCAATGAAGGGAACATAATTCCTAAATTGAGTAACAAAGTTCTCTACAAAAGGAGACGATTTTGCCGGTCTTCTGAATTCCAAAGCCTGAGCAGCATTAAATAGCTCAATGGCGATAATTTTCTCTAAGTTTTCCAATACGCGGAACGCTTTTGTTGCGGCATTAGCCCCCATGCTTACATGGTCTTCCTGTCCCTGAGAGGATTCGATGGAATCAACGGAAGCCGGCGTTGCCAGTTGTTTGTTTTGACTTACAATAGAAGCAGCTGTATATTGAGGGATCATAAATCCGCTGTTTAATCCGGGTTTGGCAACCAAAAAAGCAGGCAGGTTGCGGCTTCCCGACAACAATTGATAGGTTCTGCGTTCTGCTATATTTCCAAGTTCAGCCATAGCGATAGCCATATTGTCAAGGGCAAGTGCCAAAGGTTGGCCATGGAAATTTCCTGCTGAGATAATCAAATCATCATCCGGGAAAATAGTGGGATTGTCTGTAACCGAATTGATCTCTGTGCGGATGACATTTGCGGCGTAGTTAATGGCATCTTTACTGGCTCCGTGAACCTGTGGAATTGTCCGGAACGAATAAGGATCCTGAACGTGTTGTTTGCTCCGGTTTATAAGTTCGCTGCCTTCTAAAATGTTTATGATCCTTTTGGCAGTCCGGGTTTGACCGGCATGTGGGCGGATAGATTGTATTTTCGGATGAAAAGGTTCTATGCGGCCATCAAAAGCATCAAGGGAAACAGCTGCAATAACATCCGCAAGTTTGGAAAGCTTAAATATGCGAAGACTTAAATAGACACCAAATGCACTCATAAATTGTGTTCCATTAAGCAAAGCAAGGCCTTCTTTCGATTTTAACTGTATCGGCTCCCAGCCTAATTTTTTATATACTTCTTTTGTCGTTCTTTTTTCGCCCTGAAAGTAAACTTCCCCTTCGCCAAGTAATGGCAAACTCAAATGGGCTAAAGGTGCGAGATCGCCACTGGCACCAAGTGAACCCAACTGATATATGACAGGAAGTACGTTGTGATTGTATAACTCGATCAATCGTTCAACAGTACTTAGTTGAACACCTGAATTTCCAAAAGAAAGAGCATGTATTTTTAGTAAAAGCATTATCTTGACAATAATGCGGGGGACAGGTTCGCCCGAACCACAAGCATGCGATTTTACCAAATTCTCCTGGAGTTGTTCCAGCTGGTCGGAAGATATACTAACATTACAAAGCGATCCGAAACCGGTATTTACTCCGTACACCGGCTCTTTGCTTTTGCTCATCTTATTGTCAAGGTAATTACGACACTTTGTGATAAGTTCCCGGGATTCATCCGATAAGGCAAGATTGTAATCTTCATTTAAAAGCTTTGCTATCCTTTCAAAGGTTAACTCTTTGGGTGATATATAATGTGTATTGGTCATTTTATTGTGTTTTTATTTTGGGGGGCAAAGATAAAATATTTGTTGGCACCCGGAGTTGTAAAATAATGGTGTAAGTTACAAATTAAATGACAAATTATAAGAAAAGGTAATCTCCTTTACCGCTGACATATAATTTTTGGCGTAATATTGTTGTAATCATGAATAGCAAATAATATCAAATTTTGTATTTTTACACGTTGAAAAAATTAATCCAATGAAGAAGTATGTAACTTTCATCGCTTTGCTTTTACTAAGTGTAAATTTAATCAAAGCCCAGGACTTTCGTTCTCCTTTTGATTTTCAGATGCGATTAACGGGCACTTTCGGGGAGTTGAGAGGCAATCATTTTCATTCCGGTATTGATATAAAAACCAGGGGTAGCGTCGGACATCCGGTTTATGCTATTGCTGATGGTTATGTAAGCCGGGTAAAGGTGCGGGCTTATGGCTTCGGGCATGCTCTTTATATAGCTCATCCCAGCGGGCATACTTCGGTTTATGGGCATCTTCAGCGGTTTTCGGGAGAATTGGCAGAGGAAGTAGAAAACAGACAATATGCAAATGAATCCTTTACCGTAGAATTTTATCCTTCCCGCGATAAATATCCTGTTAAAAAGGGCGATTTGATTGGTTATTCCGGTAATTCGGGAAGCTCGGGTGGACCGCATCTTCATTTTGAGATCCGCGATGCAGCTAATCAAAAACCTTCCAATGCATTAAAATATGGCTATGATGTAGCGGATAATATCGCTCCGTTAATACAAAGATTAAGGTTTTATCCTGTTGGTGAAGGTGCTTCCATTAATGGACAGTCAACTGCACAGTCGATTTATGTGTTTAAACGCGGGCAAAATATTAAACCGAAAACATCACATATCAAAGCCTCCGGGCAGATAGCTTTTGGCGTGCAAACCTACGATCAACTCAATGGAGCGCCCAATCATAATGGGCCTTATCGTGTGACGATGTATGCGGATAGTTCGAAATTCTGGGAGTTTAAAGCCGATCAATTCAGCTTTGCTGAAACACGGTATTTGAATGCGATGATTGATTATGCCAGCTATAAAAAGCGTAAACAACGCTTTTATCAAAGTTATTTGAAACCGGGAAGTAAGCTGAGTATGACTCAGGGGAAAGACAATGGATTAATTCAGTTTGAACCCGGCCAAACCCGGCATATTAAAATTGAAGTGGTGGATTTGAAAGGAAACAAATCTGTTGTGGAATTTGATTTAAAAGGAGAAGAACAAAGTGTATCTGGTAATAAATTGAAAGGGAAACTGTTTTCCTTTGAAAAAAAGAATTTTTTTAGCGAGGAGGGTGTAAGGTTAAGTGTTCCGAAAGGAGCATTATATGATACTGTGGATTTTCGGTACAATTATGAAGCTATGGATAGGAATACATATTCAAAGGTTCATCATCTGCATAATGAAAACACACCTCTTCATAAACATTCCACACTTTCCGTGAAAGTTGACCGTATGGTAGATAATGGCTTAAAGGATAAATTGCTTTTGGTCCGGATGGACCACAGGGGAAGAAAACATGACGAAGGGGGAAACTGGAGTAAAGGCTGGGTAAGTACAAGTATCAGAAATCTGGGAAAATATGTTATTATGGCGGATACGACTAAACCCAGAATTCGGGCGTTGAATATCTATTCAGGCAAAACCATTAACCGGAACGCAAGTATTGATTTTCGAATTACCGATGATCTTTCAGGTATTGAAACATACAGGGGAGAAGTAGATGGTAAATGGGTGTTGTTTCAATATTATCCGAGTAAAAATCGATTGCTTTACAAGCTTGATGAGAAGCTTGAAAGCGGGAAGCATACTCTAAAATTAGTTGTTACTGATGAAAAGCAAAATCAGGCAACATATAAAGCTGATTTTACAATTCAATAGATATTCGATTATCAGTAAGTGTCATTTGTTTATATTTGCACCATGGAAGAGACAATTATCATCATAGACTTCGGATCGCAATATACGCAGCTTATAGCGCGAAGAGTTAGAGAGTTAAATGTATATTGTGAAATACATCCTTTTCATGAAATTCCACCGATGGATGACTCCGTTATAGGTGTTATTCTCTCGGGGAGTCCATTTTCTGTGAGAGACCAGCAAGCTCCGCAGATAGATTTAACTCAAATTCGAAAGCAGTATCCTGTATTGGCGGTTTGTTACGGAGCGCAATATTTGGCTCAAGATGACGGTGGTCATGTGATCGCATCGCAGGTGAGAGAATACGGACGGGCTAATTTGAGCGATTTTAATAAGACGCATCCATTGTTAAAAGGGATCAATAAAAACAGTCAGGTTTGGATGTCTCATGGAGATACGATCGATCAGTTGCCGGAGTCTTTTCAGGTAATTGCCAGTACTCCGGATGTACATGTGGCCGGCTTTGAGATTTCTGATGAACAAACTTATGGTATTCAGTTTCACCCGGAAGTGTATCATTCCACGGAGGGAAAAACATTACTGCATAATTTTATCGTCAATATTTGCGGAGCAAAACAAACCTGGACCCCTAAATTGTTTGTAGAAGAGACGGTTGAAGCGTTGAGGAAACAAATTGGAGAGGATAAGGTTGTTCTCGGGCTTTCCGGAGGTGTTGACTCTTCAGTGGCTGCCATGCTTTTACATCAGGCAATAGGAAAGAATTTATACTGTATTTTTGTTGATAATGGCTTGCTGCGGAAAAATGAGTTCGAAAATGTGCTTCATAGTTATAAAAATATGGGGCTTAACGTAAAAGGCGTGGATGCCAAACAGTATTTTTATGATGAACTGAAGGGAGTTACGGATCCGGAGCTTAAACGCAAAGCGATAGGGAAAATTTTTATAGAAGTGTTTGACCGTGAAGCTCATGCCATTAAGGATGTGAAATTTCTGGCGCAAGGAACGATTTATCCTGATGTGATTGAATCGGTTTCTGTAAAAGGGCCTTCAGCAACAATCAAGTCCCACCATAATGTAGGCGGTTTGCCTGAGAAGATGAATTTGAATGTTGTGGAACCACTAAAATCCTTGTTTAAAGATGAAGTACGGAAAGTAGGACGAACCCTTGGAATAAAGGAAAGTATTATGGGGCGTCATCCTTTTCCCGGGCCGGGTTTAGCTATACGGATACTTGGCGAAGTGACCCCGGAAAAAGTTGCTATCTTACAAGAAGTGGATGCTTTGTTTATTAATGGTTTGCAAGAGCGGGAGTTGTATGATGATGTCTGGCAGGCCGGTGCAATATTGCTTCCCATACAATCCGTCGGTGTGATGGGGGATGAACGTACATACGAGCAGGTTGTGGCATTGAGAGCCGTTACCTCTACCGATGGCATGACAGCCGATTGGATGCATTTGCCTTATGATTTTTTATCAAAAATATCCAACAATATAATTAATAAGATAAAAGGAGTAAACAGAGTTGTCTATGATATTAGTTCCAAACCACCGGCTACCATTGAGTGGGAATAGCCGTTTGATAAGCAGTTTATTGTTAATGTCCCTGTTTTTATGCTTAAGCCTGGGATTGACAGCACAAGAGGAGAAACCTGTGAAACGCTCCAACGTCATTGAAGAAATTGACGGGCGGGAATACTATATCCATGAAGTAAAGCAAGGTCAAACTATCTATTCCATTGCAAAAGCATATAAAGTAAGTCCTGAAAAAATTTATGAATATAATCCCGAAGCAGAAAAGGTGATTAAACCTTCGCAAATGGTGAAGATCCCGGCCTGGCTTGTCGATGATCAACAAGAAAACAAAACAGAATCAAAAGATGAATCTTCACGGTACAAATATTCTGATAAAGATAGTAGAAAAAAAAATGGAAAAACCAAAATAAAAAACCACAAAGTAAAAGAAAAGGAAACCCTATACTCACTGGCCAGGAAATATAATACGACAGTTGACCGAATCAAAGACCTTAATCCTAATATGGTGGATATTTTGGAAAAAGGCCAGAAAATTAAAGTACCTGCTAATGCAACCGATTCTCAAAAGACCGGAGAAAACGATTCTTTACTATACTATACGGTTGAAAAAGGAGAAACCCTTTATCGTATTGCAGCGGATCATGATATATCTGTAGATACCATAATCCGTTTAAATCCGGGAGTTTCTGAAGGGTTACAGTCTGGAAGTGTTATTAGATTACCCAGGCCATACAAATCCAAAACAGCAGATAGTACACCTTCAAAAACAAAACAGGATACCAGTAAAGATTATATAAAACATAAAGTTACTGAAGGAGAAACATTGTACAACCTATCAATGCAATATTCAATTGCTGTTGATGAATTGAAAAAACATAATCCTCAGTTAAAGGATGGATTAAAAGCAGGGCAGGAGTTGCAAATTCCGGTAGAAAGCGGGCAGGAAGATGAGCAGTTTGTTTTTTTAAAAGAAAAAGAAATAATAGACTCCCTGGCTTTTGTAAAACAGGAAGATACGGTGCTGGTGGATTGCGATAGTGTGTCCATAAAACAATCTTATAAAATTGCTTTATTTATCCCTTTATATCTTGATAAGTTGAAGTCCATTGAAGTATCGGATTATGATAAATATGGTTGGCCGGAACAGAATATTAAATCTTTTTCTTTTATTCATTTTTATGAAGGGTTTAAGTTAGCCCTTGATTCGATGGAGAAACAAGGCCTCAGAGCAGAGGTTTATGTACACGATACCCAAGCGGATACGAATGTTGTTAAGGAATTGGTAAACAAATCCGAATTTAAGTCCTATGATTTAATATTTGGCCCTTTTCAGGATGATGCGCTTGAAATTGTCGTAGATGAGGCCAAAACGTATTCTATTAACGTGGTTTCACCCGTATCTTATGCGATGAATGTGGTAAAAGGGAATGATCATCTGATTAAACTATTTCCTCCTGTAAATTACCAGATTAACCGTATTATGAACTTTGTTGAAAATGAACATGCAAATGACAATATCATATTTGTTCATGGCTCATCAGACAGGCAAATGCAATTAAAGGCTAAATTACAAGGCCTGTTAAACAGAAAGCTTGGAATAGCTGATAGTGATAGTGTTGTCCCTTATGAAACGGTGAATTATGAAACACAGGGATATTCAAAAATTAAGGAGTTATTGGACGATTCAAAGCCTAACTTTCTGTTTTGTACACACAAAGGGGAAGCCAGGATAAACAGAATGATTAGCCGGCTTAATGGATTAAGAGAAGATTATGATATTGTTGTCTTTGGATCAAATACATGGGAAAATTATAATAGTATAGAAAGTGAATATTTGAATAATTTAAAATATACATCTTTTATAGAATCCTTGATTGATTATGATGACATACGTGTGAAAAAGTTTGTCAATACATTTACTGAAAAATATAAAACCTGGCCTAACAAAAAGGCTTTTAAAGGATTTGATGCAGGATATTATTTTCTGAATGCATTACATAATTATGGTATGAACTTCCAATACTGCATGCAAAACCTGGACGTATTTACGATGCATAATGATTTCCATTTTAAGCAATGGGAGGATAATGCCTGGCAAAACGATAAAATTAATATTTATCAGTATAGAGACTTTAAAAGAGTACTTTTAAACCGAAATATTAAAACCTCCGATACTCTTTTGAAAGAGACTGATAGTATATTGAGCGAATAAGCAATATAGATGTGGCGGCCTGGATTTTATTTGGACAGATTTGCTGTTAAGGGTAGTCTATATAATTTATGGGTACAGTCTAAAAAGGCCACATTTGATTTTCAGCGGCTGTAGTAAATGTGGTGTTTTTAGACCGGACTCATTTATTGAAAACTAAAAAAAGTTTTATTTGGTTTTCAATGAATTTTATGGGATTAGCAATAAGTATATTAACTTTGATCATTCAAAGGTGTTTTAGTTAACAGAGTCCATTTTCTGAATAATAAAATTGACAGAGGGCATTTTTTTATAGTAATTTAGCTTGCTAAAATAGTATCTGATTATAAAGCCGGGTGTTTGATTCAGGATGTTCGGGATCAAAGCTTGTCCCGCATACTTGTAGGGAACACCTTAAAAAATAATTAACGTTGTGAAAGAATATTTAAACCGCAGTCCCGACAATTTTAACAATTTTGTCGGGATGAGAATTTAAAATTTGAGTAACAACGCAGATATCCAACATTATGGATAAACACTAAATCACAAATCTTAAGTGGAGGTTAAATGGAATCTGATAAAATAAAAAAAATAATTTCCCGGGAAACACAAAATGTTAATCAGTCTGAAATTCAGCAGGAAATAGCAAAATATATTACCCGGGATTATTTCGAAATTTACTGGATATTAGATACTAACCTTACCTTTTTGTATGTGAGCAATGATTTCTTAGGCTACGATAAAACAGAAATTATTGGAAAGAAACTCCCTGACTTTTTGCCTCAACATGAAAAAGATAAAGTGCTTGAATTACATTTGCGTAGAAAAGAAAAACAGGAATCCGGTCAAACATTTTGTTTAGAACATATTCATGAACAAAAAATATATACAAAAGAAAATCAAATCGTAGACATTAAAGTATGCTCATTACCATACCTTGATGAAAATAATAAAATGCAAGGCATTGTTGGGGGCTGCCGGAAACTTGATCCGAAGGAAAAAGATGACTCCCAAACCCAGGATGAGTTAATGCGTTATAAGGAGCTTTTTTCTAACCTTAGAACAGGGATTTTTAAAACTACAGCCCAGGGGAAATTTATTTATGTAAATGATCAACTGGCTGGTATTTTGGGGTATAATTCCTCAGATGATTTGTTGAAATCCGATGTTAATCTTCTGGACCTTTATGTTAATCCAGGCCATCGAAAAAATTTGCTAAAGCTATTGAAAAATAGTGACCGGTTTGAACGATTTACCACGCAGTTTTACGATTACGAAAGAATGATTCGCCGGGTTGAATTAACAGTTCGCGCATATAAAGATGATAATGGGGAAATTGAATTTATTGAGGGACTGGCTTATGATATCTCCGGTCAGGATATTTATATGCGAAAACTGGAAAGAGCTAAATCGAATTTGGATGTTCTGATCCAGAGTACCAAAAATGCTTACATCTTATTCGATTCCGAATTGAAAATTATTACCTGGAATACTAAAGCTAAAAAAATAGCTGATGTTATTTGGGGAGCAGAGCTTAAGATTGGAAAATCAATAAATGATATTACCCCATTAAAACGCTTAGATATTGAAGAAACGTTGAAAAATGTTTTAGCAGGAAAGGAATACCAAACTGAGCAAGTTGTACCCAAAGGGAAACGGAAATATTACTTGAATTATTCATTTCAGACTGTAGTGTTAGATGGCGGAAAAACTGATGCTATTGTAATGGGTGTTGAAGATGAAACGAATATCAAAGAGACCCAAAACAGGTTGCAAAGCACAATTAAGGAATTACAGGATATTTTTGAGAATAGCCTTACGGCCATTATGGTGGTGGATGAAAACAGGGTGATCCGCAAAGTTAACTCAAGAGCATGTGAGCTATTTGGGTATACGCGTGATGAAGTTATTAACCAAACCACAGAAATTATACATTGCAGCAAATCCTCATTTCGTGAGTTTGGTGCTTTTTACGACAAAGTGTTTCAAAATGAAGTTCTGCATAATACAGAATTTACCTTTTGTAAGAAATCGGGGGAAAAGATTAGTTTGCGGTTTAATGGCAAGACGGTTATGCCAACGAGCGAATCAGACAGTCCCAAAGTGATATGGAACTTACAGGATATCACGGAAATCAATAAAAGCCGGAAAGTTAAAGATACGATCTATAGAATATCTCAAACACTTCATAAAGATGAGAAGCTGAGTGTTTTATTGGAAGAAATACGCAATCATTTATCTTCTATTATTAAAGTGGATAATTTTATGATTGCCTTATATGATGAAAGCCGGGACGCATTTACTCTCCCTGTTATGGCAGATGCCCATGATCGCTTCGCAGCTTATGATGCTTCGGGTACTATTTCAAAACTGGTTGTTAAGGAAAACCAATCTTACTTTGTAAAAACAGAGCAGATAAAAGAACTTATCGATGCGGGAAAGATTAAAGTGAAAGGGGCAATGTCCAAGGTTTGGTTAGGTGTTCCTATGCGAGTAAAAGGTGAACCGATTGGGCTTATTGTTGTTCAGGATTATGAAAATGAAAATGTCTATAGTCAGGAAGATTTGTTTATATTGGAGTTTCTTTCGGAACAGGTATCAATGGCTATTGCCAACAAGAAAAATGAAGAGCAGCTGAAAGAAAATGTGGAAACCAAAAATAAATTCTTTTCGATTATTGCACATGATCTGAAATCACCGTTTAACTCGCTTATCGGTCTTTCTGATATTCTTTATCAGGAAATGGTGGAAAATGAAGAAGAGCGAACAGAAATCTACAAAAATTTAAATGAAACAGCAAAAGAAGGATATTCCCTGCTGGAAAATCTGCTTTTCTGGACGCGTTCACAGCTGGGTAAAGTAGAGCATAATGAAGAATTGTTCCGGTTAAAATATTGCATTTCTTCGGTCTTTACATTACTTGAAAATAATGCGAATCTGAAAAATATTCAGCTTGTTAGTCATGTAGATGAAGATATTAAGATTTGGGGAGATAAAAATAAAATTAAGACTATCCTAAGAAATTTAATTTCCAATTCATTAAAATACAGCTATTCCGGAAGCAAGGTTGTGGTTGATGTGGAAAAAAATGACCATGATGTTATTATTTCAATTCAGGATTTTGGTATTGGTATGCCCGAAGAAATGACGGATAAGTTGTTTAAAATGGGTGATAATACGAAAAGACCGGGAACGAATAACGAAAAAGGCACGGGTTTAGGTCTATTAATTAGCAAAGAGTTTGTCGACCATCATAATGGCCATATATGGGTGGAAAGTAAAAAAGATGAGGGAAGTATTTTTTATGTTTCTCTGCCACTGAAAAAAAAGAAAATTGAAAAGTATCAGGGAGTGCGGTCTGCTTATGAAAGTAAAACGGAGAAAACAGAAAGCACTCATAAGAAAACAATTCTGGTTGTGGAAGATGTCCATGTGAATTTGTTATTACTGCAGAAAATGCTTGAGAAAATGAATTATAATGTTGATTCTGCAAAAAACGGTCAGGAGGCAGTAGACTATGTGGAAAGAAACAAACCCGATTTAATCCTTATGGATATCAATATGCCCGTATTAGATGGTATTCAGGCGACAGAATTGATCAAACAAAAACATCCGGAAATTCCCATAATCATTCAAACGGCTTATACCAGTGAAGAGAATAAAACAGGTAGTGAAGAAGCCGGTGCTGATGGTTATCTGGAAAAACCCATTAGTAAAGAAAAGCTTACACAATATCTAAAAACATATTTGTAGATATATTAAATAGAGTAAGATACACAAAGTTGTAGTTTTGATAAAATAATTTAGCGAAGAGTTAATGATAGGATATGAATATCTCTTTCGGGAATGATCTTATAAGCACTTTATTTACTGTATTAAATTAACGAAACCTGCTACTATGTTGACAACTGATAATACAAACGCCCATAATCCGGATTCATCAACTGAAATGATTTTAAATGATTTGAATATCGGCGTTTTTCAATTTAATGCCTCCGGAGAGGTGCTGTTTTTAAATGAAACGTTTAAAGAACAAATCAACTGCCAGACGCAAGGAGAAAGTCGTGAGGCTCCGTTAAATTTAATTTCCGGTGATTTCAATCATGTTATTTTACAAAAGATTGCTGCCTTTATTCCAGAGGTTTTAAAGGATAAGCAACATTTTTCCAGAGTGTTTTGTGCAAACGACAACTATTATCTTTTCGAAGTTCGTGTTTCCGGAAACACCGATGAAAAGTTGTTTACGGGCATGCTAACGGATATCACGGAAAGCAAGCTTACCCAAAATAAATTACATAATCGCCAACGTGAGTTGATCTCATTAATGGATAACCTACCGGGCATGGCTTTTCGCTGTAAATATGATAAGCAATGGACAATGATGTTTTTAAGCCGTGCTTGTCAGGATTTGACTGGTTACTCAACAAATGATATCTTATGGAACAAAATGCTCTCTTATAAGGATTTGATCTTTCCTGATGACCGGGAATGGGTTGAAAATACTGTGGAAAAAGCAGTTCGCCAACATAGCAGATACCATGTAGAATATCGTATTGTAGATAAACAGGGGACAATTAAATGGATGTATGAGCAGGCCAAAGCCTATGTTAATAAAGATGGCGAAATAGAATTTATTGAAGGGATAATCTTAGATATTACCTCGCGTAAATACGCGGAAAAAGTACAGCGTGCAGTAGGACTTATTGCCGAGATGTCGATGCAGGAAATATATTTTGATAATAAAAAGTATTTCCGAAATGTACAGGATTTGATTACAAGCTTCATGAATGCTGAATACTTGTCGGTTCTCTATTATGATACCTATAGCGATCAACTAAAAGTCCTTTACAGCTCCGACAATATTATGCTTCACGATCTTAAAGAAGTTGAAGATCCGAAGAAAACGCTCAGTTATAAGGTGATTAAAGAGAATAAGTCATTGCTGTTAAACAGTGATGAGGTTAAAAATATGGAGAGCCAGGGAGATATAAAAATATATGGGAAGGAAGGCGAGCAATGGCTTGGGATACCGATGCGGTTAAATAATGGAAATAAAGGTGCCGTTGTTGTACAAAACTATGAGTCGGAAGTAAATCTTACAAAAGAGGACTTAAAGTCTCTTGAGTTGATTGTGCATCAGATATCACTGGCCATTAACAGAAAAGATGCTGTGGATGCTCTTTCAAAAAGAGAAAAGTATTATCGTAATTTGTATATGAATTTGCCGGTGAGCTATCAAACCCTGGATGAGGGTGGAAAAATTGAGATTGTCAATGAACGGTGGTTGGGTCTGTTAGGATATTCAAATGATCAGGTTGAAGGAAAAAGTTTTGGTGATTTTTGGGCAGCAGAGGGCCAGGCACTGGATTTTAGTACATTCTGGAAGGATTTTGTTAATGCCGGATATATTGATCGTCAATTAATAAAAATTCAAAACCAGAACGGAGAAGTGCGCGATGTAATTCTTACCGGTCATAAAGAAACTGATCAACTGGGCTCATTTATCCGGGCTCATTTTGTGTTTGTGGATGTAACGGTGGTTGTTCAGGCTGAAGAAAAAATGCGGCAGGCTAAGGAAAAAGCCGAGGAAAATGATAAGTTGAAATCTGCTTTTTTGGCTAATATGTCTCATGAAATTCGATCTCCGATGAATGCCATACTTGGATTTTCCGATTTACTTCGTAATCCATACCTTAACCATGACAAAAAAGAAAAATATCTCGCACTTGTTCATGAACGCGGGCAAGACCTGATGAGGATTATCGATGATATAATTGATATTTCTAAACTTGAAGCAGGAACACTTAAGCTGCATTATGAGCAAGTAGATATACAAGAGTTTGTTGAGAATCTGGAAATGAGTTGCCGGCAGGAACAAAAAAGATTGAAAAAAGAAGATGTGAATGTTGCTGTTGAATGCGAAACAGATATTTATGATTTGAAATGGTTTATAGATCCTGTGAGGCTAAGGCAGATTTTGATGAATTTTGTGAATAACGCATTAAAGTTTACATCGGAAGGTTATGTGAAAATGGTAATAACACATAATGACAATAAAGTCATGTTTTCCGTTCATGATACGGGAATAGGAATACCAAAAGATAAGCAGGAGTATATATTTGAGCGGTTTCATCAGGTTGATCTGGAATATAAAACCGCAGGAGCAGGAACCGGACTGGGACTCTCCATATCAAGAAATCTGGCTGATCAGATGAATGGTGAAGTACGGGTTGAATCAGAACCCGGTAAAGGAAGTATATTTACCCTGATATTGCCTTTCCAAAATATTGAAGGGAAATCAGAAGAAAATAAACAAGGACCTGCTGTAGCAGAAAATACAGAGAAAGCTCATAAATCAGATGATCCACAAATAGGTGTTTTTAATTTAAGGAAAGATGATGTTGCGTTTATACAAGATGCATTACGTGAATGGAATGTTCAGCTTATTCCGTTATCGGCTGATGACAACCAGATGCAGAATAACGAAAAGAATTTAACAATGGTGGATTTGATATTGTATTGT
The DNA here is from genome assembly GCA_051748065.1 of Bacteroidota bacterium. Taxonomy (GTDB): domain Bacteria; phylum Bacteroidota; class Bacteroidia; order Bacteroidales; family PWNQ01; genus PWNQ01. The sequence continues at coordinate 3,464 of JBNJGZ010000039.1, read as the reverse complement.
TGTTATTCAGGGGATGAAAAAAAGTATGATCATGTTCATTTTCTCAGAAAGAATTATCCGGAAACTCCTGTTGTTGCCTTGTTAAACAGGGTTTGTAAAAATGAAAAAGAAAAGTTGAAAAAATCAGGTGTTGATGATTATGTTGACGTACCTGCCTCAGAAGAGCTTCTTAAAATGGTTTTGTCGAAATATCTTAACGGATGAGGATGTGGTTTTAGGTTGAATGAAATAAAAAAATGCCCGCAGTTTTCAATTTCTGCGGGCATTTTTTAATCCGGTTCCCTTTCAAGTTATGAAATCTTGATTTCTTTTGCCGGCTTTGGCTTAGCTTCTTCACGTTTTGGTATGTTTACGTTTAGAATACCATCATTGTAGTTTGCTTTAATCTTATCTGCATCTACAATATTATCCGGTAATTGGAAAGAACGTTGGAATGACTGATAGCTAAATTCCTGACGTGTATAATTTCCTTCTTCGTCTTTGTCTTTCTTTTCATCTTCGCGTTCTGCAGAAATTGTCAGGCGACCATTGTCTACACTTACGCTAAAGTCATCCTTTTTCAATCCCGGAGCTGCTACTTCAATGTTAAATTCATTATCATCTTCTTTCACATTTACCGCCGGCATATTGGATTCGGGTCCGGAAAAATTCGTTAAATTCCAATCCATTAGATCATCGTTGAAAAAACGTTCTAACATGCGACTTGGATTAGTTGGGAAATTTCTTTCTGGTGTTAGTGCCATATCAAATACCTCCTGTATTTTTTAGTTCTACTTATATTTATAACGTTAACGTTTCACCCTAATCAGAACAAACCATGTGCCAATACAGGGTAGTTTAAAATATGTTAGATGTAAAACACAGAAAATCAATAATATAAGTATTGGTAGTAAGCGAAACAAAATTAGAAAGGTGACAATATGGCACCGGGTCGATTATAAAAACGCGTCACATTGTCGGTTTATTTTCTTAGGATTGTAACGCTGCCGGATGCAGTGCGTTTTTCCAGAAAAGTCTCATATTCCAATACATAATAATATACGCCATCAGCTAAATTATCGCCATCCCAATCGTTTTTATAATTGGATTGCTCATATACTTTTTTGCCCCAGCGGTTGTAAATGATCAGATTGGAACCTTTGAGTTTTTCAATGTTTTCAATTTCAAACACATCATTTTTTCCGTCTCCGTTTGGGGTAATAATGTTGGGAATTGTAATATTATCAACAATAATTTGTACTTCATTATAAGCTGTATCAGCGCAACCTTCATCCGTGTATACAATTTGCATCACATTGTATTTTCCTTCCTGATCGTAGGTATAGGTGGGTTCCTGTGCATTTGACGTATCGCCGTTACCAAAATTATAAAGCCAATACATTCCGTTGCTGGAATTATCTGTAAAGTTGATTGTTGGATCATCAACGGATGTGATATCAGGGTTAGCTGTAAATCCGGCTGTGGGTTGTTGATAAACTTCCACTGCATTAGGGATTTTTATACTGTCAGCGCAACCGGCATCAGAGGTAACGGTGAGCTGAATGTCATAAGTTCCTGCATTATAGGTGTGTGTTGGAGATTTACTGGAGGAAGAGTTGCCGTCTCCGAAATCCCAGAGCCATCCGGTAATATTTCCGGAACTATAGTCCTGAAAATAAACATCCAGAGGTTCGCAGCCTTCTCTTGGGTCTGGCATGGCAAGACTTGGAGAAGGTTTAGGGTTTACAGTAACTTCTACTGTATCCACTATAGCCGGGCAGCCGGTGGTATCGGTTACCGAAATTTCATACGTTGTACTTTGCGTAGGTGTCCCTACGGGATCGTCTGTGTTGGGATCGTTTAACGAACTATTCGGCGACCAGGAATAACTGTATGGCGGATTACCAAATTGTGCATCCACATTCAGCATAACGGAATCTTCGCATATTGCAGTATCAGGGGATGTTGTAAGGTCTATGGGTGTATAGTCCATAATCGGTATTTCTATGGTGTCCGTGTTGCAGACTGAAGTTTCGATGATCATATAAAAATATTCGGTCCCTTCCGGAATTGTATCTGCTATAGGTGAGATAACAATCTCGCCTGTATAATGCGATGCCGGGATAACAATACTATCCGCGACTAACGGGAAATCCACTCCATTGGTGGCTGTGCCCCACATAGAATCTATATTAACTACATAATCGTTGGGCTTTATTTTGTTGAGTTTTGCTTCGATGATGACTTCATTGCAGCCTTCTATAGCAACATCATCAATTCCGGGAACACTAAAATCAGTGTCAATTTCTACGGCATCTGTAGAAAAACTACCTTCTTCCAGAAATACTGCCGAATCATAAGAGCTGTCTCCTGCATCACCAATGGCAATTTTAAAACTATAATTCTGACAGGGTTCTACTACAACCCATGCAGTTAAAATGACCGTATGACCGTCGTATTCAATCGTTGTGCCCGAAGTATTGTCAACATAGTATTGAGAGTTTACATTGTCGTTTACATTATCAATTGTTACTGGCATGGTTGTGCCCGGAATTAAAGCTATGTTTTCCTGTTGATACTGCCCTCCGTTGGGATTAGGGCCTGTTACAAAAAAACCGAAAACATCGTTAAAATTTGAGTTAACAAACTCCGGGTATTCATCTGAACCAAAAACATATTGGAATTCTAATGTATCACCGATAGGGACAAAGTCAAATTCTATGACAGCAGCATCATTAACAGTATAGCCCGGTATTAGATTGGCCAGATCGGGGTCGCTGCCTGTGCCATTATTTGTTGAAATACTTCCACTATTGTTAGGGCCCGGGGCATCGTTAACATCTCCGGTGGATAAAATAAGCCCGGAATTAAGTCCCATGCTTGTAGCTCCGCCATTTGAAAATTTACCTATGGCATCCGAGCTGCCGGAATAAGAAACATTGGAAACAGTAACTCCACTGCCGATCAAAACATTTTGCACCAAATTATTGACACTTATGTTTTTATTGATGTTTAATTGTGCCACGCCCTGATGGACGGTGAATAATGTTAACAGTACTAGAAGGTAAAATTTAGGTTTCATAATTGATAAATTTATGATATTTGATCCAAATATTTGTGTTCTGTTAATCGTATTGTATTCATACCTTGCCTATGGCTTTATGTTTCTTCCAGCAATTTTAATGTAAATGAAATTCAGGAAAATTCACAGCACTCGCTACTCATCACTCACCACTCACCACTCACCACTCATTCCTTCTCTAATCCTTCAATCTCAAACTTAGTAAGCCCTTTGGTGGCATCTTTAGTTAAGTCTTTATTCATCAATTTCAACTTTTTATCATTATCATTAAGCGTTCCGGCAATGCTTTCACCGGGAGCCAAACTTAACTTCATGTCATATTCACTTCCTTTTGGTAAATCACAACTGCGGCAATGGTCTCCGATCCACAAATTTAATTTCCAGTTTAAAGTAATACTTTTAT
>JBNJGZ010000038.1:0-17166 GCA_051748065.1 Bacteroidota bacterium | reverse complement strand
ATTATTATGTTTTTTTGCTTTTATCTCTTACTGTCATTTGCTTCGCGTCATCTGTAGTCATTTGCGCTTCGCGCGTCATTTAGCTTTACTATATTCTAAGTCATTTACTTCAGGGCTTTCTGAGACGGTTATATTTGACAGTAGCCGGACACAGAAGTATAGATAATGACCACTAATGACAATTAATGACCACTAATGACCACTAATGACAATTAATGACTACTAATGACCATCAATGACAACAAATGACTATTGTTGAAATTAGTGTTCCGGGGAAGATAGGTTTTAATTGTTCTGAGATCTTATTTTCCGCGTCCCATAATCACAATAAGAATTGTGTGGATCATGATTTTGAAATCTGTTGCCAGCGACATATTTTCCAAATAGAGGATATCATATTTTAGTCTTTCAACCATTTCATCAACATTTTCGGCATAGCCGAATTTCACCTGCCCCCAGGATGTAATACCGGGTTTAATTTTAAAGAGCAGACGATAATGGGGAGCCCGTTCCATAATTTTATCAATGTAATATTGGCGTTCGGGGCGGTAACCCACTAATGACATGTCACCGATAAGAACATTCCAGAACTGGGGTGTTTCATCCAGTCTGATCTGACGCATAAAACGCCCGAATGGAGTGATCCTCGGGTCGTTTTCCGATGATAACTGCGGCCCGCTGCTTTCCGCATCCTGAAACATAGACCGGAATTTATGCATTTTAAAGGGCTTTCCATGCAATCCGATACGTTCATGGGAGTAAAATATCGAACCTTTAGAGGTAGATATAATTATTCCGGCGGTAATAATGTAGACCGGGAGTAATACGATCAGGGCTATTATGCTTACTACAATATCAATAATTCGTTTAAGGCTTTTTTGCCATTCGGGCATCAGGTCCGGGTAGATGTGGATGAGCGGAGCATGAAAAATGGACGTCATTTTTACAGAACCCAGCAAAATATCATACATGCCCGGGATAACTTTTATGACAACATTTGTGCCTTGTAATTCGGTGATGATCTTGAATATGGATTGATGCTCTTCCGGGTCAATGGCAATGATAATTTCTTCTATTCCATAATCCTGGATGATTTGTTTTATGTCCCGGTAATGCCCTAAATGCGGCAGGTATTTTTCAAGCATAAAATTTTCCGCCCCATTCACGTGAACGAAACCAACAAACTTATTTCCGGACGATTTTTCCTGAGCTTCAATGTCTTTATATATTTTGGTTGCATTTCCATTGGAGCCAATGATCAGGGTAGGAAATCCGATTTTTCGCGAATGTATTTTATGTGCGGTTATCGACGATAGTATAAATCGTCCGGTAAAAGTGAGCACAAAATGCAATAAAAAAAGAACCAATACAAATTGATAATATCCCTTATAAGAGATGATAATGTCATCCAGAATAAGGGAGAAGAAGATAACTGTAACGCCGATAAACGAAGTAAGCAATGTTTGACCTAACTCTTTAAGCCGTGATTTCCTGTAGATTTTTCTGTATGTTCCCACAAGGGCATAAAAAACAACCCAGCAAGCCGGAATAAGAAGAATACCAATATAGAATTTTTGATCGCTGAAAACAGCATCCCAATAAAATGCCGGTGGGTCTACATAATATTTCCGGAAAATAAAAAAAATACCCCACGCAAGCGCTGCAGAGACGTAATCCGACAAAATATATTTTAATACCTGAATTCTCCTGTTCATGTTATTTTTTTTAACCTCCGGCGGTTACAAGTTTAATATTGTCCAAATAAATTTTGGCACTACTCATATCTTCATTAACGTTGCCTGAAAAATATATTTGGTATTCTGTAGTCCTGTTTTCGCGAGTAAGGGTTGGAGTTAAGTTGATATAAATCTTATTCCAGGAATTTTCGTGAGGTCTTACAACTAAAACCGGATTTTGAATAATATTACCGGTATTGAGATAAAGTTTTGTTCCTACTGCAAAACTATTATCTGCCTGATAATGTATTTCCAGAAATGTTGGCACATTTTGTCCGGGATAGGTAAAGCGCGAGGTTGACTCAATTTGGAATTGCATTCCGGCACTGTCCAGTTCTATCAGACCTGATTGGTTTCCTTCAAAAACAGTACTACCCTGGCGGATAATTTGCACATCACTTTCTTTTGTAGAGTCCAATGATACTCCCCCCTGCTCAAAGTCTTCTTGTCCGGCAGAATTCCATGGGAATTTTGTCCCGTCAAAATAATGCGTTTTAGGATGAAGTGTATCGATTTTCTCTTTCTGAATATCTACTTCTGTATTGTATTGTTTCATGAAAGGATATCCCGAGCGAGTAGAAGATATACCGTTTATTTTTATTCCGGGCTTTACTCCGATTGTATGTTTCCCTTCAGCGATTACCGGGATACGTGCAGGGAGTTCAAAAGCACCTACAAGCTCCTGGTCCAGATAAACCCAGGCTTCTGAAAATTCTTGTTGGTCTGTGCCTTCTCCGGCTGTTGTTTCGGTTTCTATTTCTTCAATATAAATATAGCCCGGTACAGGATCTTCCGGGTCAATGATCTCGCAGCCCCAGAGTCCGGAAAATAAAAATAAAAATAAAATTAGTTTAATACGGTTGAAAATATACATGCCTTCTTTAATCTAAATAATAAAACAAAAACGCTGCATCATTTTATTTATTGCAGCGGGGCGCGAAAATACGAATTTATCCGAAAGATTACCACAGCAGAAAATGAGACTTTTTAGTTTTTTAATCGCAACCTTATATTTCAATTTTTTCCATGATTTTCTGAGCAACAAAAAGGGCATTGTAACCATCATTAATGCTGACAAGCGGTTGGTTGTCATTTTTTATACTATCATAAAAATAGTCCAGTTCTGTTTGTATGGCGTTAATTTCATTAATCTCCGGCTCATAAATATTGATACTCTTGTTTTGTATGCCGGGAATGGAAAGTGTTTTGATTGCTTCTTGCGAAGAATGGTTCTGCATTTTGATAATCTCTGATTTTTTATTGAGGAAATCTACGTTGATAACAGCATTGGGTTGAAAAAAGCGTGTTTTTCTCATTTTCTTCATCGAAATACGACTTGCAGTCAGATTAGCAACGGCTCCGTTGTCGAATTCAATTCGGGCATTTGCAATGTCAGGTGTATCGCTGATTACCGGAACCCCTGATGCACTAATTCGTTTTATAAAGGAATTGACTACACCCAGAATGATATCAATATCATGGATCATCAAATCATAGACAACGGGGATATCCAGTCCACGTGTCGTGAAGTCGGAAAGACGATGCGACTCAATGAACATCGGATTGTCTATATGTTTTTTTACAGATATAAACGCCTGATTAAAACGTTCTAAATGACCTACCTGTACTTTGATCTCAGCTTCCTCGGCCAGTTTAATTAATTCTTCCGCCTGATAGGCGTCATCAACTAATGGCTTTTCAATGAAGACGTGACGGCTACGGGTAATTGCTGCTCTGGCATATTCATAATGCGAGGAAGTTGGAGTAACTATACTAATTACTTCGGAATCATCTATAAGGTTCAGGTAATTCTTATACCGTTTGATCCCGAATTCCGATGAAATTTGTTGTGATCTTTGATCGTCAATGTCATAAAAGCCGGTAATTTCAAAGTTGTTCAGGTTTTTCAGACATTTTAAATGAATTTTGCCCATTTGTCCGACGCCTAATATTCCGATTTTCATCAGCTTGTTTTTTCGTTCATTTTTTATAGTAAGTGTTAACAAAAGTATGTTTTATTAGCGGGCTAAATTTGTTAATTTCGCAAAAAATATAAACGACTTTATTCACATTTACAAAATACTAATCCATGGTTGATTCATACAGGCATAAAGGGATGCGGCTGAAGTTGGTTGAAACGGTTCGCGAGAAGGGAATCTGTGACGAGAAGGTATTGAAAGCCATGCAGCAAGTGCCCCGGCATGTATTTATGGATTCTTCTTTTGTTGAGCATGCTTACGAAGACAAAGCTTTTCCTATTGGTTCTGACCAAACCATTTCTCAACCTTATACTGTAGCCTTCCAATCGGAGTTATTGCAGGTTGAAAAGGGTGATAAGATACTGGAAGTAGGGACAGGTTCGGGTTATCAGGCTTGTGTGCTTGCTGAAATGGGTGCTAAAGTATTTTCTATTGAGCGGCACCGCAAGCTCTATTTGAAAGCACGGGAGATTTTAAACAAATTGAATTATTACCGGGTTAAAATATTTTATGGTGACGGCTTTGAAGGATTGCCGACATTTTCTCCCTTTGATAAAATGATCATTACTGCTGCAGCTCCTGTTATACCTAAAAAATTAATTGACCAGCTCAAAATTGGAGGGACTCTTGTTATTCCCTTAGGCGAAAGCGATACGCAGGTGATGAAAACGGTTGTTAAGCAAAGTGATGGTACCCTGGAAGGAGAGGAGCATGGGTATTTCAAATTTGTCCCGATGTTAAGAAAAAAAGCTAATGATTAGTGTGCCGGACTATTTGTTCTTTGGAGCCTGGTTTACGAAATGTTTCGCGAATGAAGCGCGAATTACAAACGAAACACTGGCATAAATATCAATAAATAACCAATTAATAGTATCGATTGTATTTAAAAATACTTGATAGTTAACAGTTAATTCCTTCTATTTTCTCTGGAATTTATTCCTCTTTCACACGAACGGTAACCCGGCGGACTATTTTTTGTGCTGTTGTAATTGTAGAAAGATTTTCGTAGATTTTTCCGTTTTTTCCTGCATAATGCGCGTGTCCGATAGGTTTTAAAGTGTATGTTGAATCCGTGACTTTCGGATTAATCAATGCTTCGTAAACAATAGCCGGCTGAGCGGAATTTTTGTATTCTTGTTCGCCGGGAAATTTGTCATTCGTCCAGTGTTCATTCCAGTCGAAAGCCTGATTAATTTCCATTCTTATTTTTACAGGGCTGTCTATTATTTTATCGGTTCTTACTTTTAATACAAAGCTTTGTTTTGGTGTAGCTCCGGTGTAGGTGTCAGGTATCGGGTTTTTCGGTGTCGGTAAATAATTGCCGTATTTGTTCTTTTTCTCTTGCTGACGATGACTCCATACGGGAAGTGCAGCGGGTCGTTGAATTTCCCCCGGCATCCAGTGCCCTTTTTCGGCTTTACCATGTTCAAAGACGCCTTTTCCGATAGACCGGGCTACGAATAAAGTTTGTATGAACTCCCCGTTTTTAGTTTCCAGCCAAAAAGCCATTAAAGGATGATTATGTTCGGGGCCTTCAACTACCTTAATTTCTAAAAGCTGCCCATTTGCTCTTGTGTTTTTGCTAATTTCATCAAAAACCGGCTCTTGATTCTGATCAGTTGATTTGCAGCTACTCAACAATATGGCAAACAGTACCGGTAAGAGGTAAAAAGTTTTGGTTTTTAGTGTATTCATGTGTCTTGGTTTTTGTCGCTGAATTTATTTAAATTTCGATCATAATACCGATAGTTGGAAGGATTGTTCCTGCAGTCGTTTTTAGTTTTTTGAGTTTATATTTTTTAATTCCGTTTTCTTCGACAATGATAGGGTTGCCATTTTCATCTTTTTCCCTGATAAGATTGGGTTCCGTTTTTGCTTTGTAATTGTATGCATTTTGAATGTCAAGATACAACATGAGCGACCATGTTTCAAAAAACCAGGCTTTATCCACACGTATATCCAACTGTTGAAATCCGTTTAATCGTTCTTCATTTAACCGGTTGTAATTCAGCACTCCGCCTCCGCGTACGTCCCAAGCTTGTTTGATCCGGGAACGTTGGATATCCCATGGTGTGTATGGCGCTCCGCCTACGAAGCGGAATTTGAGGCCTATATCCCAGTTATTTTCAAATTCTTTTCTGAGCGTAAGATTAAGAAGATGTATATTGTCCCATGACGAGGGTTTGTAATCCCCGTTTTTATCTTTGAATTCACTGCGCACCAGTGTGTAGGAAAGAATCGCGTTCAGGTCGAGGATAGTGGAACGGTCACGTGCTAATAATTCTAATCCATAAGCGCGTCCTTCCGAAATGCTTTTTACCGGGTCATTCCCGACAATACCAAAATCTGCGCCGCGATTGGCTAAAGAAATGGAGTCATCCAAAGAAAAGGGATAATCTGAGTACTTCTTATAAAACCCTTCCAAAGTTATTTTAGCATCCGACTGCGGATACCAGGCTATTCCGCCAACAATATGGTCTGCCGCTATATATTTTATGTTATTGTCTTTATTGACAAGTTCATCTTCATTATTTCGATAGCCTAAGGTCGTATATGCCGGAAGCTGATAATATCTTCCGATATTAAAATTAAAGGATATGTCTGATGTGTAATCATAAGAAGCGGAAAATCTTGGAGAAAACTGATCGAGCATATTGGATGTGGAGGATGAATAATCAGCAGCATCCATCCGGATTCCTAAAGATAACGTTAGTTTTTCATTGAAATATTTTTTACTGACTTGTGCAAAAGTTTCCCACTTAAACATGTTTAATTCGGACGAGTAATCCAGAGTGTCTTCAATGCCAACTGGTAGGAAAATTTTCTGAAACAGTTTATTATTAAATTTAGCGTATTCTATACCTGCCCCATAAATGAGCTTATAACCGTTTCGTGTTTCATTTTGCTCGACCCGAAGTTTGTTTTCGATTTCCTGGGAAACTAAATCGAGATTTTTTGATTGACTTTCGTCATTTTCGGGATATTTATAAGCACTGTTGTTAAGCATGTTTCGGGACAGATAAACGGAAGTATATCCTTTCTCACCGTAATGCCGGTAAATAGAACCGATAGTATAGTTCCACTGTTCGTTTACGGGTGTTTCCCTTAAAATATATTGCTGCTCTTCATCAGGATTTTCAATTTCCGTATTCAGTGAAAATTTATCAATAGCACCAAGGCCAATAAAAGAAAGTTCGTTCTTCTTATCAATTTTTGTTTTTGTTTTGAATTGGAAATCATTATATACCGGTAAAAATGGCAACCCAATGATATCAAACAAAAACTGCAGATAAGATCTTCGGGCTGACAATATAATACTCGTATTTTCACTTAAAGGGCCATTCAGGGTTAGCGCAAGATCACTGGCTCCCAGAGTAGCTCGTGCAGAAAAGGCTTCCTGGTTTCCGTTGATCTGTTGAAAATCAAGCACTGAGCTTACAGCTCCTCCTCGATTAGCAGGAAAAGCTCCTGAATAAAGGTCCACCTCACGAATGAAGTCCACATTGATAATTCCAATGGGCCCTCCTGAGGCTCCCTGCGTAGCAAAGTGATTAATATTCGGGATCTCTATGCCGTCAAGGTAAAAGCTGTTTTCTGCGGGCCCGCCTCCACGAACAATAACATCATTGCGAAATGATACGCTGGATGCAACACCAGGAAATGCCTGAATAACGCGTGAGATATCACGATTGGCTCCCGGGTTTTTTTCAATTTCCGAAACGGTTAATGTTCGCATACTAACCGGACTTTCTTCCTTTTCTTTAAACGGCGATATTTCAATAGTGACTTCTTCAAGCTCCTGGGATTTTTTCTCCATTGCAATATCAATATTAGCTGTTTTCGAGTTTGTCACCTGAAACTCTTCCGTAACGGTTTTTCCATAGCCCACTGACGTTGCTTCCAGGCGCTTAAAACCCGGCTCCAGTCCGGTGAATGTAAAGTTGCCTTCCAGATCGCTTGTTGATCCTGTGTTGGTCCCGTAAATAACTATATTCGTGAAAGGAATTGGTTCATTCGTGTTTTTATCATAAACCTTTCCTTTGATTGTTCCGCTTTGAGCAATGACCTGAAAGCTTAAGGCTATAACGAAGCTGATGGTTATTAAAATTCTTCTCTGCATTAGATATTAAGGTTTATTTATCAATTAACACGGTATTAACTATTTTGTTTGAAAAATATGGACTGTTTTTTTTGAACAAAATACAATAGGTATGCTTGTAAAAGAACATAATGAATTCGGAGTGTAAACAAACAATTGCAGGCTTTGTTAAACTTGCAAATCAAAAACGGAATAATGTATGCGTAAAACAGCTCTTTCTTTTGCAAGTATTTTAATGCTTGTTTTCGGATTATTACTCATTTATTTTGGTGTTTTTCAGGGTGGAGGAGACATTATTTGGCCACCAATAATATCCGGAGCCGGATTTATTGTTATTTCATGGATTTTTCAAATATTACGGAAATTTCCATATAGCGACAGTGGGTCGTAATGTTTTTACTCTATTCCGATCAAGATGATGTAATATTTATTTCTGTTTAATAGAAACCTGGCAGAAAAAGGGGATATTGTGGCATTTTATCGACTGGATGAAAAGTTGAAAATATCCTATGCAAAAAAAAGCCCCGCAGATGCGAGGCTTTTTCATTCTGTTGGAGGTAAATGGTTATTCGGCATCTTCGTATTCGGCGATAATATCTTTAACGCCGTCCGGAGAAACCCGGCCATAAGTTTTATCTCCTACCATTACCACAGGAGCCAGTCCGCATGCTCCAACACAACGCAGACAGTTAATAGAATATTTACCGTTTTCCGAAGTTTCACCAACTTCGAGTTCCAGTTGTCGTTTGAATTCGTCCAGGACCGTTTCCGCTCCGCGAACATAACATGCTGTCCCGGTACAGATAGATATGGGATAGCGTCCTTTAGGCGTCATAGTGAAATATGAATAAAAGGTAACTACTCCATATACCTTGGCTGAAGAAACATTCATTTCTTCTGCTACGATTTCCTGAATTTCTGCCGGAAGGTAACCAAAGTGGTCTTGCGTTGCGTGCAGTGCATTAATCAGTGCTTCCGGATCGTTATTATAAGATTTTGCTATTTCTTGTATTTTGTCTACATCTTCCTGATGTATCTCTACTTTTACACTTGACATGGCATTTAAGTTTTAGGTGTTAAACGCTTATTTTTTTATCCACCGCTTTTTGCGATCGAAATATTTGGTATGTAACAATTCGTGCGACTTTTCGCCACCAGGTTCGCCTAAATAGTCTTTATAAAGGTTCTGTATGAACGGATTTTCATGAGACTTACGGATTTTCTTTCCTGCATCTTCCTGATAAATCGCTTTTTGTCGTTTCTTAAGTATCTCCGAGTTGCCATGGTGTAGTGGTTGTCCACCACCGCCAATGCATCCGCCGGGACAAGCCATGATCTCAATTGCATGAAAATCGGATTTTCCTGCTTTGATATCTTCCAGTAATTTACGCGCATTGCCAAGTCCATGAGCAATACCAATTTTTATTTCCTGTCCGTCGAAATCTACGGATGCTTCACGAATGCCTTCCATACCACGTAACTCTTCAAAGTCTACTTTGTCGAGATGTTTGCCGGTATGCATTTCATAGGCTGAACGTGTGGCAGCTTCGATAACACCACCGGTGGTACCGAAAATAACGCCTGCTCCTGTAGACTCTCCTAACGGACTGTCGAAGTTTTTGTCTTCGAGTGAGTGGAAGTCCATATTGGATTGCTTTATCAAATGGGCCAGTTCACGTGTTGTGATGGAATAATTTACATCGGAGTCACCATTGACGGAAAATTCTTCGCGTGAGCGTTCATATTTCTTCGCTACACAAGGCATAATCGAGACAACAACAAGGTCTTCACGTTCTGTTGCAATGGTTTCCGCAAAGTAATTCTTCGCAATGGAACCGAACATTTGTTGTGGTGATCGTGCAGTAGAAGGGATGTCTGTCATTTCGGGGAAATGGTGCTCAAAGAAACTTACCCAGCCGGGGCAACAAGAAGTGAGGATGGGAAGTTTAACTTCTTTATCTCCGCTAAGGTGTTTGTTCAGGCGGTCGAGTAGTTCTGTTCCCTCTTCCATAATTGTAAGGTCGGCCGCAAAGTCTGTGTCAAACACATAGTCGAAGCCGAGTTCCCTGAGGGCGCTGACCATTTTACCTGTGACGAGCGATCCGGCTTCCATGCCGAACTCCTCGCCAAGAGCTGCACGTACAGCAGGTGCTGTTTGCACGATGACCTTTTTCTTCGGATCGGCAAGGGCACGTAATACGTGATTGGAATGGTCTACTTCTGTGAGCGCTCCTGTAGGACAAACTGCAACACATTGTCCGCAGTAGGTACAGGGTGAGTGCTCCAGGTTTTGTTCAAAAGCAGGTGCTACCACAGCTTCAAATCCACGATTAATTCCGGAAAGGGCTCCTACAGTCTGAACGTCGTTACACATAGTCTCGCAGCGACGACAGTTAATGCATTTGTCCATTTCACGGATGATAGCAGGGGAAGTATCTTCGCGGTAGGTAGATTGTTCTCCCTGATAGTGAATTTCCCTTATGCCAAGATCCTGAGCCATCTTCTGCAAGTCGCAGGTTCCGTTTTTGGCACAAACCAGACAGTCGAACGGATGGTCGGACAAAATAAGTTCTACAACCGTTTTACGGGCGTTTAGAACGCGAGGAGAGCTGGTTTTTACGACCATACCATCCCAGCATTTGGTCACACAGGAAGGCATCAGGTTGGCAGTTCCTTCTACTTCAACAACACAAACACGGCATCCTCCGGGATTATGTTTTACGCCCATATCTTCCAGTTCCATATAGCATAGTACCGGAATGTTGATGTTTATTTTTTTGGCAGCCTGATAGATGGTCGTTCCTTTTTCTACCTCTACAGGCTTTCCGTTTATTGTGATTTTAATCATTTCTTGCATTTTACTAATCCTCTTTCTTTAAATGATCTCAACAGCATTAAATTTACACACGTCCAAGCAGTTACCACATTTGATACAGAGGTCCTGATTGATATTGTGCACTTGTTTTTTCTCGCCGCTGATACAGTTTACAGGACATTTGCGGGCACATGCTGTACAACCTACACAGTTTTCTTCGATGATGTGATATTGCATCAGGTTCTTACAACTGCCGGCTGCACATTTTTTATCGGTGACGTGTTGCTCGTATTCTTCCCAGAAGTTTTCCATAGTGGAAATCACAGGGTTGGGAGCAGTTTGTCCAAGGCCGCAAAGAGAAGTCTCTTTGATGACGGTACCCAGATTACGTAATTTATCCAGGTCTTCCGGCTCGCCTTTACCCTGAGTGATTTTATCGAGGATTTCATAGAGGCGTTTGTTTCCTACACGGCATGGAGTACATTTACCACAGCTTTCTTCCACTGTAAAGTCCAGATAAAATTTCGCTACGGATACCATACAATCGTCTTCATCCATAACGATCATTCCTCCGGAGCCCATCATTGAGCCTACTTTAACCAGGTTGTCAAAGTCAATGGGTGTGTCCAGGTGCTTGTCTGTCAGGCATCCACCGGAAGGACCTCCGGTCTGAACCGCCTTAAATTTCTTGCCATCTTTTATGCCGCCTCCGATTTCGAAGATTACTTCGCGTAAGGTTGTTCCCATGGGAACTTCGATTAACCCTACATTATTTACTTTTCCGGCAAGGGCAAAGACCTTTGTACCCGTGGAGTTTTTGTTACCGATTTTTGCAAACCAGTCTGCTCCCTGATTAATGATAACGGGTATATTGGCATACGATTCTACGTTATTAACATTGGTAGGTTTTCCACGAAAACCGGATTCGGCAGGGTAGGGAGGTTTTACTGTGGGTTCTCCGCGTTCACCTTCCATGGAATGGATAAGTGCTGTTTCTTCTCCACAAACAAAAGCTCCGGCCCCATAGCGCAGTTGGATATCAAAATCAAAACCGCTGTCCATGATGTTTTCTCCGAGCAATCCATATTCACGTGCCTGGTCAATGGCGAATTTTAGACGGCGAATGGCCAGGGGATATTCGGCCCGGATATAAACCAGTCCGGTATTTGCGCCTATCGCATAGCCGTTAATTGTCATAGCTTCAATAACGGTATGAGGGTCTCCCTCTAAAATGGAGCGGTCCATGAAAGCACCGGGGTCTCCTTCGTCGGCGTTACAAACGACATACTTCTCATCCGATTCGTTGTTTTTAGCAAATTGCCATTTGAGTCCTGCAGGAAAACCTCCGCCACCGCGTCCGCGTAGGCCGGAGTCTTTGATTGTGTCAATGGTCTTTTGCGGGCCTAATTCGCCAAGGACTTTGCCTAAAGCCTGATAACCATTGCGGGAAATATATTCGTCTATATCTTCCGGATTAATAACACCACAATTACGAAGGGCAATACGGATTTGTTTTTTGTAAAAATCCATGTGTGCCGAGTCCGCAATTTTTTCTTTTTTATCGGGATCGGTATAAAGCAGCTTATCTACTTTTCTACCTTTGATCACGTGTTCCTGAATGATTTTTTCTGCATCATCCGGTTGAACTTCTACATAAAACGTATTGTCAGGTAATACTTTGACAATAGGTCCTTTTTCGCAGAAGCCGAAACATCCTGTAGTGACTACCTGAACTTCATCTTGCAGTCCGCTGATTTCCAAGGCTTCGTTTAATGCTTTGGCTAAGTCACCATTGGCAGATGCATAACAACCGGTTCCGCCACATACCAACAGGTGCATTTTATGCTTTACCATATTAATTTTCCTCCTGATTATTTGGTTTCGTCAATGGTTCTGTGTGTAACCGGGATGATACCATCGACCAATTCACCACGTTTTACATGTTTTTCCAGAATTTCATCTGCTTTTTTAGTGTCTACATCACCGTAAATCACAGGCTCTTCTCCGGGGCGGGTTACTTCTATAGTAGGCTCCGAATGACAATAGCCCATGCATCCGGTTTGGGTAATAACCGTATCCAGAGATCTTTTTTCAGATTCCTGAACCAAATAGTCCATAATTTCTTTTGCTCCGGAAGCAATTCCACAAGTAGCCATTGCTACTTTAATTTGGACGTGAGCATCGGGATTTTCCCCTTGCTCGCGAATGTTGATTTTGTCTTGGAGATCGGATTTCATTTTCTTCAGATCGTCCAGTGATTTAATTTTAGCCATAATGTTTTACCTCCATAATATATTGCTAAATACTTTGTTTTCAAGGATAATTTATCCTGTTATTTTGCAAACAAAAGTAAAGGTTGATTTGCTATTTACCAAATAAAATTGTTAAAAAAATAACATTGTTATTAGAATAACAGTAAATTTATACTCATTTTAAATAAGCAAAGTGCATTTATTGAGCGAAAATAATGAAAATTAATGAGTTGGCGAATTATCTCCCTTTTTTAGAGCCATTCTTTATAGTGATCACAGGTCAGATTTACATAAACTTAAACCATCAGAAACAAAGAAACCTTATTAAACGTTATTTTTGACCAATCATTCTCGTGCCCGGAAGTCAAAATTTATGCTATTCCGAAGGGGAGATTAGAATAGATTGCCAGTATATTTAAAAAGAACATTTGTGAAATTTAATCTAATGAAGAATTGGAAGATAGTATCTGTTATTTTGTTACCTGTATTTATGTGGGTATCGTGCCAGAATAAAGACATTCAGGATAAGAAGTCAAATGAGGTTAATAAGCAGAAACCTCAGAATGTTATTTTACTAATAGGGGATGGAATGGGTTTGCAAGAAGCTTCCCTGACATTTTACTACAGTGAGAAATCGGTATTTTCCGGTTTTGAGCATATTGGACTAATCAAAACATCATCAGCAAGCCATAAGATAACCGATTCCGGTGCCGGAAATACGGCGTTTGCTATCGGAGAAAAGGCATATAATGGAGCAGTGGGTGTCACTGTGGACTCCATTGAAGCGCCGAATATCAGTGAACGGTTATCTGCTTCGCACAAGATTGGCGTTTTAGCAACCTCATCTATTACACATGCCACGCCTGCCGCTTTCTATGCTCATGTAAAAGACAGAGATAATGAATTTGAAATTGCCTCACAATTGCATAATTCTCCTGTAGATTTTTTTGCTGCCGGAGGATATCGGTATTTTAACAATCGTCCGGACGGGTTAGATTTGATGGATAGTCTCCGTGAAAGGAATTTTCATATTGACACCAATGAGTTAAATGCTTTTGATCCGCTAAAACCAGACAAAAAATACGGTTTTATGTTATCTGGTGAAGCTATGCCTGTCGCTGACCAAAGAGGTAGCTTTTTGGCTGATGCTACCCACAAGGCACTTGAATATTTTGATCAGGCAGAAGACCCCTTTTTTATGATGATTGAAGGGTCTCAGATTGACTGGGCAGGGCATTACAATGATAATGATTATATGGTATCAGAGGTGCTGGATTTTCAAAAAACGATCGAAGTAGCTAAAAAATATGCAGAGAAAAACAATAATACATTGGTTGTTGTAACAGCAGATCACGAAACGGGTGGATATGCGCTTAGTACGGATTACGAAAATAATAAAGATTATGACCGCTTAAGTCCTTCTTTTGCAACCGGCGGACATACTGCCTCTTTAGTTCCGGTGTTTGCCTTTGGCCCCGGAGCAGAAAACTTCACAGGAATATATGAGAATACCGATATTTTCCATAAAATTATTTCTTTAGTGAAAGAGTTATAACCACAATTTTTCAAAGGTTGCTTTTTATTCTTAAATGGATTATATTTGGTATTGGTTTCGTGTTAATTTATTGGGTTGAAAGGATTGCTTGTCCGTGAGGAAGTTTTTATGTTCTTTGTGGAAGATTTCGACGACAGAAACTCCGGTTTTTAGCTCTATCTGATATCCAATAAAATCTATCATTGTGTGCTATGAATTGCACAAGCTGAGTCAATCAGAAAACGTAATAACACAAATCCTAAAAGGATGATTAGATATACAAAACATGTTTTACTAGTATTTATATTTATGTCTGCTCTTTTCTCATGCAAAACAACGAAAGATTTGCCAACAGTTCAGGATGTTGATCTGGATAGGTATATGGGTAAATGGTATGAAATTGCCCGTTTGCCTAATCGTTTTGAAAAAGGTTTAAAATGTGCAACAGCAGATTATGAACTAAAAGATAATGGTAAAATTCAGGTAATAAACCGGGGGCATCAAATTAATAATCCTTCAGAAGTAAGTAAAGTTAAAGGTACTGCAAGGATACCCGATAAATCCAAACCCGGTCAACTTAAAGTAGTTTTTTTCTGGCCTTTTGGTGGTGATTATTATATCATCGAACTGGATGAGGACTATCAGTACGTTATGGTGGGGGATCCCTCCCGGAAATACCTCTGGATATTGTCACGGGAAAAACAACTGTCTGAAGATGTTTATAATAAGCTGGTATCAAGAGCTGATGAGTTGGGATTTAAAACAGGTCAATTAATAAAAGTTGAGCAAGATTGTGTAAATTAATTTTGGGCCATTTGCCTTGATACGGATGTCTCTTATAAATTTCAGGCAGGCTTTAAAAATAGACAACGATGCCTATGACTCTCTCTTGTTTTGCGACAGGCCTGCTTCCGAACTAAACTTAGAGTGTCAATAGAGTTTTTGTTTTAAAAATAGAGGGGTTACAGGGAAAAACTATTTAATAAAATTGCATAAAGAATAAAAAATTTCTATATTTGTATTCTATCCGGTCTGGCCACTCATATTGGCACATTGATGCCGCAAAAATTGTGACGAAGATCACGCAGAGGGCCGGCCGGATTTTATGTAAATTAAGTATAGAATCGGCTTTTTTGCCATTTGATGAAAGAGAACTTATCGCGGTGCAGGGATTTTCGAAAAGAAAGATAATCCTTGATTTTCTGGCATAATATCGTTAGAAGTATAATTTTCTATATCAGTTTCATCAATGCAAGATGGTGATTGAGAATATGTCATTAACTAAATTATAGCTTATGAAAAAGAAGAAACTCACTACGACCGGCGGTGCTCCGCTGGCAAACAATCAGAATTCAATAACAGCCGGCAAACGGGGTCCGGTGTTAATGCAAGACTATCAGTTGCTGGAAAAACTGGCTCATCAGAATCGGGAACGAATTCCGGAACGTGTTGTTCATGCCAAAGGCTGGGGCGCCCAGGGTACTTTCACAGTTACAGAGGATATTACAAAATATTCCTGCGCCGATATTTTTAATAAAATTGGTAAACAAACCCCTATGTTAGCCCGTTTTTCAACTGTTGCCGGTGAGGCAGGCGCTGCAGATGCTGAGCGCGATGTTCGTGGATTTGCACTCAAGTTCTACACTCAGGAAGGGAATTGGGATATGGTCGGAAATAATACACCCGTATTTTTTGTACGTGATGGCTATAAGTTTCCTGATTTTATCCATACACAAAAACGTCATCCGAAAACAAATTTGCGTTCAAATACGGCCAAATGGGACTTCTGGTCTAAGACCCCCGAAAGTCTTCATCAGGTAACCATTCTGATGTCAGACCGCGGTATTCCGCTCACACCTATGCACATGAACGGCTATGGTTCGCATACATATAGCTTATGGAATAAAGATGGGGAGCGTTTTTGGGTAAAGTTCCATTTTAAAACGCAACAGGGCCACAAGCATTATACAAATGAAGAAGCTGCCAAAGCCATTGGTGAGTCCCGGGAGACCTACCAGGAAGCATTATACAGTGCTATTGAACAAGGAGATCATCCCAAATGGAATTTTTATATTCAGGTGATGCCGGAGAAAGAAGCCGAAAAAGTGCCTTACAATCCGTTTGATATTACAAAAGTATGGCCTCATGGCGATTATCCGCTTATTAAAGTAGGCGAGTTTGAACTGAATAAAAATCCGGAGAACTACTTTCAGATGATTGAAAATGCGGCCTTTTCTCCTTCCAATGTTGTTCCAGGGATTGGATTCTCCCCGGATAAAATGCTACAGGCGCGTATCTTTTCCTATGCTGATGCGCATCGTTACCGTTTGGGGACGCATTATGAAAGTTTACCGCCCAACCAACCGCTAAATGAAGTTAATCATTATCACAAAGACGGAAAAATGCGGTTTACGAATAATTTTAACGAGAACCCGGATGCTTATTATGAGCCCAATTCCTTTGACGGACCTGTAGAAGACCCTTCGAAAGCCGAGCCATCCTTGAAAATTGATGGTGATGCAGACCGGTATGGTAATGAAGATGATGACGATTTCACTCAGGCCGGGAATTTGTTCCGCATGTTTGACGACGGACAAAAACAGCGTTTGTTTGATACAATCGCCGGAGAAATGGAAGGCGTACCCAAAGAAATTATCGAGAAGCAATTAAAGCTTTTTGACAAAGCCGATCCGGAATATGGAGCCGGTGTTCGTAAAGCTTTGGGAATGTGATCCCGAATGGATTTCGAAA
>JBNJGZ010000037.1:6458-17281 GCA_051748065.1 Bacteroidota bacterium | reverse complement strand
GATCAATTGTTCAACTTCAGCTACAGATAATAAAGAAGGAGTTCCTCCTCCAAAATAAATAGTTTCAACTTTTTCGTTTATCGCATTTTTTCGTGCATCTATTTCCTTAAGGATTGCAGGAACGATTTCCTTTCTGTGCTTTTGAGAAACCACTGAAAAGAAATTACAATAGGAACATTTATGTCTGCAAAATGGAATATGAATATAAATTCCTGCCATAACCGGAAGAGTTTATCATTATATTTTTTACGGTATGTTTTACCTTTTACAACTTGTCAATAATCCTGCCTGAATTCGTTTCCTTGTAAAATCTGGCAATATCAGCAACAAGACAAGAATGGACAGGCCAGACGGAAACTGTATCGCCAATTGAGAAAGTACGATGTTTTTCTTTTGGTATTTTGACTATCCCGTGTTCCTGTGAAAGCGATTCCACAAAACCGACTGGCTCTATATGCCCTGCTTCGGTTCCGACAACAACTCCAAAGATGTTTTTTCCATCTTCATTTTGTACCGATTCTTTTGAAAAATGAACAGCTCCTCCATGCACAACAAGTCGTTCTCCTTGCTCGTAGGAGGCTACAACCGGGCATTCCACAGCCATAGCAATTTCGTCAGCACAGCATGAACCAAGCTGTCGCTGCATCCAATCAAAAAACACAAAATTTCCCGGACGTAATTCATCAATACCGTCAAAATCATCCACAATTGCAGCAGATGGTGTATCGCCAAATGATATAATTGCTTCCGGGTATTGCTTTTTTAATTGTTGAAAAATTTCCTGATTGTATGTATAAATGCTTTTTATCTGTTCTATGCTTTTCGCATGATAGGTTTCCCCGGCATGCACTGCAAAACCTGCAAAATGATGAATGCTCTCATGTTGTATTTTTTGAACAAGCGAAGTGATCAACTCTGCATCCTGAATATTTATTCCCGAGCGTTTATTCCCTGTATCCAACTCTATCATAACCTGAACGGGATGTGAAATATTCTTGAACACATCAATAGCTTCCGGATCCGAAAGAAATAAGTGTAACGTCACATTTCGAGCCAGGTCGCTGTATTCATCAACTAATCCGGGAATAACCGGGAAAGCAATCATGATATCCTGCCAGCCATTATCAGCAAAATATTGGGCCATTTTATACGAAGAAACAGCACAGGCAGAGACCTTTTCCTGCCGGAACCAGTCTCCAATTTCTGCTGACTGGTGTGTTTTAAAATGAGGCCTTAATGAAACATCATGGTTTTTAGCTTTCGCTGACATACTCCGGATATTTTCCCGGACAATAGTCTCATCAATAGTTACAATCGGTTCTTTAAGCATTTTTTATTTATTCAGTACAATCCGGAATGTTGTTCCTTTGCCCGGAAAAGAATTTTTGACAAAGATTTTCCCATTATGATAATCTTTTATAATTCTTTTAGCCAAAGATAAGCCAAGGCCCCATCCCCTGTCTTTGCTCGTATATCCTGGATTAAACACGGTTTTAAATTTACTTTTGGGTAACCCTTTACCCGTATCAGCTACATCAACAAATACCTGGCTTTTAGACTCGAAGATATCAATGACAATTTCTCCGGAATGATCAATGGCATCGATGGCATTTTTCGACAGATTTTCAATAACCCAGGTAAACAGATGCTTATTAACAGATGCCTTCACTTCCTTCCCTTCCGGATTATTGATGGTATATTGGATTTTACGGGAGGTACGCTTCCTCATATAATCAATCGTATCCTCGATAATGGGTACAATATCCTGATAAACCAGTTTTGACTCGCTACCGATTTTTGAGAAACGATCAGTAATAACATCTAATCGTTCCATATCTTTATACAGTTCATTAACAATTTCCGGTTCCACTTCTTTCACTCTTAACAGTTCTAACCAGGCCATCATTGAGGATAATGGTGTTCCAAGCTGATGAGCTGTTTCTTTCGCTAATCCCACCCATACCTGGTTTTGCTCTGACCTTCTGGCAATACTAAACAAAACATAAGCGACAAATAAAAACAACCCGATAATAGCAAACTGAACAAGCGGATAAAATCGCAATTGCTTTAATAATGCCGAGTCTTTATAATAAATATACTGCTTCCCTTCGTATGCCAATTCAATTGTGATAGGATCATTCTCGGATTTCATTTCATTTATGAGATTATCCATATACTCCTTATCATCAATTTTGTCATCATCAATATTTCCCCAGGCTTTAATTTCATTTTTACCTGAATCCATAATAATTACTGGCGATGAAGAAGAGTAGTTATTAACAACATCATTAAAGAATGATTCAATCAGATCATCCAACACTTGACGCAATTTAGTGTACAGTTTGGATTCTTTATAATAAATAATTTGCCCGTAATTATCTTTTATGGGATCGTAAAGTGTAAACTCCTTTTTGAGGTCTCCTTTTAGCACCTTAACTGTATCGGTACTAAAATCAACATTTGCAGTGGTTTCAATACTGTCATTCTGGTCAGTCAACACTACGGGGATGTTATCATTTCCGGAAACGATATCTAAATAAAAGGTCAGGTCTTCTTCGTTTGTAGCATTGATCAGTTTTCTGTTAGCCTCTGCCCAAATTTCCACACGATCGCGTTCTTCTTTCCGGATCTCATCGAAAAAATTCTCTGTGTAATTTACTAATTCAGCTTTTCGTTGAATTGCATTAGCCCATATCCTAATCCGGTTTCTTTCTTCTTCTGCAATCTTGCGTACTAACGTATTTGTGAACCATAAGGAGAACATAATTATGAACATTCCAATAATGAATAACACTATCTTCCATTTCCGCTTATGTGTATAAATAGATGCTCTCACTTATTCATCCTCCCATTCGATTATAAAATTCCCTTCTTCTTGTTTCTCAATGCGTTTCTTCCTCTCTTCTTCTTTTTTCCTCTCTTGTTCACGTTTAATTTGTCGTTCTGTTTTCGGCTTTTGTTCCACTGTGGAATCATTCCGGAACAATCCGAATTCATCATGCATTACCTGCTTAAGGTCTCCCTTCTCTTCTTTGATATCTTTTTTAAGCTTCTTTTTTAATCCTTCCGTATCGTATGCAAATTTAGGATTTTCTGTATTTCCGTAAATTTTCAAAAATAACGTTGTCCGGTTAAGGCTATCATCGCGAATTCGCCCAAATTCCGAATTCTCCTCCTTGTTTTGGCGAGCTTTTCGGGAGAGTATCTCGGATAATAACACTTCCACATAATATTCAATTTCATTATCAAAAGAATGCTTGCCACCAATTTTCATATCAACAGCATCCGATTTGATTTGCATTTTGGGAATTATAATCTGATCCCCGTCCACTGTAATCGCATTTGTCAGCTTACCGAAAGAAACTTCGGACAAATCATCCACGCGTAAAAAACGGGACATATTTTCCAATGGCTCGAAGTTGACCAGTTTTCCTTTTCTGATGGTTAGGTTAGCGTTGGTATGGAAACTATTCGGCTGGGTTGTTAAATCACGGTTAAGCAGTAACGAAAAATTAAGATCGGAGGTTAATTCACCGAAAATATTTTTATGTGTTAAACTTTGCTGATTGAAGTTTTCCAATTGATAAAATGCCTGATCAATTTTGACTTTATCTAAATATCCTTTACCACGAACTTTTATATCATCCGGGCTACTGGCATCTAAAGAGCCGCGCATACGCAGCTTTCCGGACATGCTGTTCATATTAAGGTTGTCAACATATAAGACCTGATCCTTCAGTCGTACATTACCGGAAATATGCTCAGCTTTAAATCGCCTAAACTCAAGCCTGCTCACATTCATATCAAAGTTACAATAAATATTAGCAGGTAAGTTTAGTTTGTATTCCGAATCCTTTTCCTTTTCCGGTGAATCTTTCAATAAATTATCCAGCGAAATATAGCGGGAATTCATGTCAGCAATAATTCGCAACCGTTCATTTTCAAAGAATAAATAAGGTAAAAGATTTTCCAGATAGCCGTTCAGCAAAAAGTCATTATTGTTATTAATCGTTCCTTTTAGGCTTTTTATCGTAACATCTTTTGTGTTGAACGAAAGCAGGCCATTTACCTCTTTAAAATGATTGTTGCTGTTTTTTAGTTTAATGTTTAGATTTTTCAGGTCCACATTTCCCTTTGATCTTCCTCCGGAAAAATCGGCCGGTTTTATATTACTGATATCGTTTGGTGAAAAAGAATAACTCATTTTCATATCGAGCATTCCTGAAGCAATTTCTAACGTATCCAAATCAGCAAATTCCTTCAGCTTTTTAATGTCAAGCGTAGTTTCTGCACTAATGTCAATATTTGGTTGATCAAAATTTGATAATGCAAAATTCCCTTGAAACTCTTGCTGGTCAAAAATTCCGGAAAAGCTATCAACAGTAAGCCTGGATGTATATGAACGATTCCTGTCCCCATTGGTAAAGCTCCCATCCAATTTCACATTTTTGATTTTCACTCCTGACTCTTTATGTTCCATCGACGCGTCAGTAAACCCAAAAGCAGATTCAAGATGTGGATTTTGATTTCCTTTCCAGGTTCCTGTCAGGTGTATATCAGCATGTGTGTTTCCTTTTAGTGAATAGGGCTTTAACTTTTGAGCAATATTATCCGGTAGCTCCTCTATTAAAGTTTGTATATCCAGCTTTTGGGTTTTCAGATGAACGTCCAGCGATTTGCTTTCATCCATAATTACTTCGCCGTTAACTGAAAATTGCAATGAATTAAAATCCATTTGGCCTTTCTTTAAAACAAAACGATCCTCTCCAGGGAAAACCCTCAATGAAAGATCGGCATAAATATGATCATTGTTTAGCCAAATATCTTTCCCGTTGCGGTATTCATGAATAGTAAAGTTCCCATATGTAGCTAATTCAAAATCTTCATCACCAAATCTACCTTTGGCTGTAGCATCTTCCGCAAGTATGGACATGTGACTATCTGAACTTTCATCAACATAATCCAGTAACATTTCCGTAAGAACAATTTTCTTTAAATCCAAAGAAAATTGTTCCCGGGTCGTATCCGGATTTTCTTTAAATACCTCCTGAAAATTCGATCTCCCCTTTTTATCGGTAAATAAATTTATCTGCCCATTAGAAAGTTCAATATGATTTAACGTGTAATTCTTACGCACTAAATCCATTACATTAAATTTAAAGAAAATACGATCAACGGAGAGTATTGTGGAATCTTTCCTTATAGGATCCTGCACACGTGTATCCTTAAATACGACCGAAGCATAAGGAAATGTTTTTAAAACCGTAAAATCAATGTCCGTATAGACATCCGGAACAATAACATTATCGACTTCTTTTTTTATTATTTCCTTGACAATATCTTTGTATTGATATTTCAGATAAATTCCGGCTGCCCCGATCAAAATAGCTATAACAAGCAAAAGGAGGGCAAGCTTTTTCAAGAAGGAAGTTTTCCGTTTTGTTGACATAATTATAGTAGTCTGTAATTTATAACTACTGGGGTATTCGAAATATTATAACATTTTCAGATAACTGATTTCCTTTTGGGTTAAAAACCGCCATCTTCCTCTTGGTAAATCTTTTTTTGTCAGTGCGGCAAACTGGGTTCTATCCAGTTTTTTTACATCATAACCAAGATGCTCAAACATCCGGCGAACAATTCTGTTTTTTCCGGAATGGATTTCAATACCGACAATACTTTTGTCTTTTTCCGGTACCACCCAGGCTACCGCATCAGCTTTAATAAACCCATCTTCCAGTTCAATCCCTTCGGCAATTTGGACAAGGTCCACTTTCGTTACGGGTTTATCCAGATGCACCTCATAGATTTTTCGCACCCCCGTTGATGGATGCGTTAATTTATCCGCCAGATGACCATCATTCGTCAATAAGAGCAAGCCTGTTGTATTCCTGTCAAGTCTTCCTACCGGCATGATCCTTTCTTTACATGCTTTACGCGTAATATCCCTGACCGTTTTTCTTCCTTCAGGGTCCTCCATTGTTGTAATTACATCTTTGGGTTTATTTAACAAAACATACTGCCGTTTTTCCTGCTGCAATACTTTGCCTTTATACTCCACTTTATCCCCTTCTTTTACCTTAGTTCCATGTTCTTCCACAACTTTCCCGTTCACTTTAACCTTTCCTTGCCCGATAAGCTCATCTGCCTCTCTTCGGGAACAAAGACCAGTGCTTGCAATGTATTTGTTCAACCGGACAAAATCTTTTTCGCCCTGCTTATTCTTATCCACCTTGTCTTTAGGGGTTTTTCTGGTCATATATCTATTTTTTTGTCTTCGTTTTTTGCTTATCCGGGAAACCAAAATTAGAGACTCCCCGAATAAAAAGTTGTGTAAAGACTTGCTGTAGGTTCTCTGATTTCAACTGTCTGAGTATTTAAACATCAATGCAAAGATATAAAACCATTCTTTCTGAATATAAAAGGAAGAAAAATAACTTACAGACAGCTATTACCAACGTTTTCCAAAAAATAAACGTATAAAAACTTGTATTCCGCTATTATTTTGAGTATTTTAATCGCCAAAAATAAACAAAGCCAAAAGACAATTAAACGATTCTTTTGTTAAAGTGTTAATAAAATAAAACAAAAAAGATATGTCAGAACAACTTGTTACATTAGCCACATTATCCAACCCCCGGGCTCAATTGTTAAAAGCCCGGTTAGCCAATGAAAACGTAGAATCATATTTAACAAATCTTAACCAGATTCAGGGATCAATCCCGGCAGCCAACGTAAAAATCAATGAGAAGGATTTACCTGTGGCTATGCGCATTATCCGGGAATTGGAGCAGGAATATGGACCAGACGAAGTAGAAGAATACGAAAAAGAAGACCTGGACCGGATTCTTGTTCCTGTAGATTTTTCAGGAGTATCCGTAAAGGCAGCAAATTTTGCTATTTCTTTGGCAGATAAAATCGATGCTGATATACGCTTATTGCATACTTATTTTAACCCGGCTATGGGAACGGTTCCTTTCAATGAAACAGCTACTTATCAGGATGCCATGTCGGCTTATCTTCGTGATATCCATGTTAAGGCTAAAACCAAGATCATTGAAATGACCAATAATATCCAAAAACAGGTTAGAGATAAAGATGTTAAAAATGTTGATGTTGATTATTTTCTGACAATGGGGGATCCGGCATCAGAAATTCAGCGCGTTAGTAAACGATATAATCCCAATGTTATCATCATGCCGATCCGGCATCAGGATGGAGAAGAAAACAGCCTGATCAGTTCGGTTACAGGTCGTGTTATTGAATCCACAAAACACCCGGTATTAGCTCTTCCGGAACAATTTACCAAACCGCGCATCTCAGATATTAATAACATTTTGTATATCACTAATCACGACCGCCGGGAACTAAAAGCCATTAAAAATTTAATGCGCTTAATGTCTCCTCTGCATGGTGTTAAAGTTCATGTGCTGCATATATGTGAAGAAGAGCCCACAGATGTCGATAAATATCAGCTCAACACATTAAAAGAATTTTTCCACCGCTATAAGAAAGTCGAATTTACTGGCAAGAATTTAGTCTGCAAAGACAAAGATGCTGTTGAACAAATCAATAATTACATTAAAGAAAACAATATTGATATTATATCCCTAGTCAGATACAAACGAAATCTAATTAGCCGTTTACTTTATCCGAGCATGGCCAAAAAGCTGGTCTTCCACGTCAAAACGCCGTTGCTGGTATTTCCTTCAGAAGATGAGTAAGCCAAATTATATCAAAGGGGAGAAGGCATCTTCAATGTGGTTGATTTCTTTTCCCCTTGGATTCACTATTACTCCAATGACATCAAAACGCGCCTCCAGGTCCACATCATGTTTTTCGATGTAGGCATTCGCTGCACGGATAATAAATTTTTGTTTCTGTTTTTTTACAAACTCTTCCGGCCGACCAAAAAATGCAGACCCCCGGGTCTTTACTTCCACAAAAACAATTTGGTCATCTATTTGTGCGATGATATCTACTTCTTCTTTTCCAAAATGCCAGTTTCTGTCCAGTATTTTATAGCCATTTTCAGCCAGGTGATGAGCCGCCATATCCTCACCTTTTGTTCCAAGTTCATTGTGTTCAGCCATTGTCATTAACTTTAAGTTAGAACTTTAAAGTTAATACATTTTTTCTTTGAATGCGAATTTTTCTTCCTAAAATTAGTGTTAAATTTGGTTCAAGGTGGCCGGCAGGAAAGCCAAAAATGACCGGAATGTTTGTTTTTTGCATTCGTTCGCGGATAATTTCATGTGCATTTTTTCCAAATGGAATTGGATTATCATTCATATCGCTCATCCACCCCACTAATAATGCTTTTATTTCATTCAGTTTTCCTGAACGCATCAGATTCAGCATCATCCGGTCCACATGATACAGGTATTCATCCAGATCTTCGATAAACAGAATTTTACCTTTTGTTTGAATGTCTGAGGGAGAGCCGATAAGACTATAAAGCATGGACAAATTCCCTCCTGTCAATTCACCGGTAAGCGTTTCAAAACCATTGTCATTGAATACTTCAAACTGATTTAACTCATAATTAACCTGCCCCTGAAACAAGGCTTTCTTTAATGATAAAACCGATTCATTTTCGCTACCGTCAGCAGGAAAATTTAAAGGCATTGCCGAATGCAGCGTTTCAATACCAAAGTTCGTGTTAATATGGGAATGCAAAGCGGTAACATCACTGTATCCGGCAATCCATTTCGGTGAATTCAAAAATCCGGAAAAGTCTATATCATCGATAAGTCTTGCTGTACCATAGCCACCCCGGGCACAAATAACAGCTCTGATCTCCGGATCATCAAGCATTTGCTGGATGTCCTCCAATCGTTGCTTATCGGAACCCGCAAACTGATTATTTTCAGAATGGAGGTTTCGCCCTTTAACAACTTTAAGACCCCAACTTTGAAATACATCAATCGCCGGAGCAATTTCTTCAGGAGATATTTTTCTTGCTGTCGATACAATTCCAATTTTATTTCCTTTTTCTAACAGGGGTGGAGAGAGTTTCCGGTCACTCATTACTTTGGTTTTTATGTTATCCTTATCTTTGCCAAAAATATAATTTTTTCAAACAGCAATGAATCCAGGCTTATGTCATCAAAAAATCCTCAACGCTATAATGTAACTACAGCATTACCTTATGCTAATGGCCCAGTACATATCGGTCATCTGGCAGGCGTATATGTCCCTGCTGATATTTATGTAAGATACCTTCGCGCAAAAGAAAAAGACGTTGTCTTTATCGGAGGTTCGGATGAACATGGTGTTCCCATCACAATATCTGCAAAAAATGAAGGGAAAACACCGCAACAGATTGTTGATCGCTATCATAATATGATCAAAGACTCTTTTGAAGAATTGGGTATTTCCTTTGATATTTACTCCCGCACGTCTTCCCAATTACATCATAAAACAGCATCCGATTTTTTTAAAAAGTTATATAATAACGGTAAGCTTATTGAGAAAACGGAAGAACAATATTTTGACCCGGATGCCAATCAATTTTTAGCAGACCGTTATCTTTCAGGCACATGCCCTCAGTGTGGTTACGAGAAAGCCTATGGAGATCAATGCGAAAGCTGTGGCTCATCGCTGAGTGCCGATGAACTTATCAATCCGGTATCCAAACTTAGTGGTAAAAAACCTGTCAAAAAAAGCACTAAGCACTGGTATCTTCCTTTGGATCAATATGAAGACTGGCTGAGAGAATGGATTTTGGAAGAACATAAAACGGACTGGAAGAGTAATGTATACGGACAATGCAAATCCTGGCTGGACAATGGATTGAATCCGCGTGCTGTCACACGGGACCTGAGCTGGGGCGTGAAAGTTCCGTTAGAAGAAGCTAAAGACAAGGTTTTGTATGTCTGGTTTGATGCTCCGATCGGCTACATTTCAGCAACACGCGAATTGACCAACAATTGGGAAAAATATTGGAAAGACGATGATACTAAGTTAGTCCATTTTATTGGTAAAGATAATATCGTTTTTCACTGTATTATTTTTCCTGCCATGTTAAAAGCCGATGGAGATTATATACTGCCCGATAATGTTCCTGCCAACGAATTCCTTAATCTGGAAGGAGATAAAATTTCTACGTCCAGAAATTGGGCAGTATGGTTGCATGAGTATTTGCAGGATTTCCCCGGAAAACAAGACGTTTTACGCTACGTTCTGACGGCTAATGCACCCGAAACCAAGGATAATGACTTTACCTGGAAAGATTTCCAGGCCAGAAACAATAATGAGCTGGTTGCCATTTTTGGAAATTTCGTTAACCGGGCACTGGTTCTAACAAAAAAATATTATGACCAGCAGGTTCCTCAACCGGCTAAACTGACAGGAGACGATGAGCAGATATTACAACAAATAAGCCGGTTTCCGCAATCTACAGGTGAAAAGGTTGAACGTTACCGGCTGCGGGAAGCTCAGCAGGAGATGATGAAGCTCGCCCGTCTGGGAAATAAATACCTGGCTGATAATGAACCCTGGAAGCTCATAAAAACAGATGAAGAGCGCGTTAAAAGTATTATATATGTCGCTTTACAAATTGCTGCCCAGGTAGCTTATGTCTGCGAACCCTTTTTGCCGTTTACAGCAAAAAAACTGAAAGACATGATGAATCTTCCTGACAGAAATTGGGATGCTCTCACAACGCAAAAACTTATTGATCCGGGTCATAAAATCAATAAAGCAAAACACTTGTTTAATCCGATCGAAGATCAGGAAATTCAGGCTCAATATGATAAGTTAGCTATGTCTAAAGCCAAAAACGAAGAAGCTGAACAAAATCTGGAACCTTTAAAGGAGCC
>JBNJGZ010000037.1:0-6358 GCA_051748065.1 Bacteroidota bacterium | reverse complement strand
AATATTTCATAGATCGGGGTGAAAAAAGGATTGTTTCATAAAAAAACCACAGAGCAAAAGATCACCCTGTGTTTTTTTAAAAATAAAAAAAAATTAACCATATGAAGTTTTCACTGCAAGCTCTTATAGTAATTCTGTTCTTTGCCATCGGTAGCCATCTCAACGCTCAGGATACGAACACGGTAAGCAAAGAAGCTTTTTTACGGTCTATAAAACAATTTCCTACTTATGAAGAGGTTACCCGTCACTTTTTTCAGCGTTATCAATCAACACAAGAAAAATACCAGATTCGTTTCGCCAAGGACCCCCGTGGCTGGTACGTATATGAAAAAAACCCGGCAGAACCTAATTACATTCTTAACAAACAACAAATCTGGAGTCTGGACAGCTTGGCTTACAGGAAAACAAACTTCCGGCCTATAGAAGACAAAGAAAAAGCAGAAAAAAATTTCCAAAGACATTACAACCAAAGCCATAGCCGGCTTTATAAAATCCATCCGTTTTATGGTTATACAGGTTGGGATCAGGATGTTATTTATAACCTTAAAAATTATAAAAATTTACCCGACAGCATGCTCTATGGCTTAGCCAGAGCATACAGCCATTTTGCTTTAAGCACTATCCGTAACCAATTTGAATATAGTCAAGAAAATTTTGAATCTGCCGGTTATGAAGAAATTAGCGATGATCGCGTGGATATCTTTATTGAAAACATGGATAAATCACTTGAAACATACAAAAAACTAACAAAACAAAGCCCTGATTTTAAAACCATTATCGGGCCAGTCGGCATTAAATACAACAATGAACTTATGTTTGCCTGGCAAACCTTGTTAAGCATAAAACAGCCCAAATTAGCCAAAAAGTATATTGATAAAGTTCATTACGATGAATTTACTCTTTCCATGGCAAAAAATTATTTGGCATCGGTTTCCCCGGATGGGCTTCTTTTCACTTTTGGCGATAATGATACGTACCCATTATGGTATTTACAGACAAAAAAGAAAATTCGTGAAGATGTTTCCGTAATTAATACCTCTCTACTAAATGCCAGTTGGTACCTGTCTATGCTTAAAGAACAATTCGAAGAATCGGGAAAAAATGAGCTGATTTCTTTTACTGATGAAGATTTCAAAGATGAACGGTTAAATGTGGCTTATTTTCTAAAAGATCAATCAATGGACAAAAGTTTGGAACTTCGTAATGTAATCGCCTTTGTTCGTCAGGAAGATAATCTTTTAGAAGTATCCTCTGAAAACAAAGTCCATTATATGCCCACAAACCAGTTTAACTTACCTGTTGACCGTGGAAGTATTCTGGAAAACTATGAACTTTCGGAAGATGATAAACTCCACATAAAAGATACTTTAAAATGGAAAACTTCAAGAAGCCATTTTCTCCGATCAGAGCTTGTTTTACTTGATATCCTTGGAAATAACAAATGGGAGTATCCTGTCCACTACACCGTATCCGGACAAAAACGATATTTCATGGGCCTTGATGATTATATTCATTTGCATGGTATATCTTACAAACTCATACCTGTAAATACCACTGACGAATTTCTTTCATTAAATAAATTTCCCGTAGACGTTGATCCCAGCTACAATTTGTTTTTAAACGAGTTTACATTTGATAATATTGATAAAACTGATGCATCAAATGATTTTGCATTGCAAATGACCAATTTGTTACGTTTAAGTTCCGGCTCAATAGCTTCAGTATTGACAGGGTTAGGTAAAAAAGACTCGGCGTTAACGCTTTTAAATTATATGCGCCAACAAATTCCGGTTTCCCATTTTCCTAACAACCAGTTTAGTTTATCCCATTCAGAACTTTATTTACAACTCGAACAAAAAGATAAAGCCGAAAAAATAATTGAAGATATTGCTCAGGAAAAAATGGAGTCTGTCAAAAAACTTCAGAAAACTCCGGCAAACGATCCGAATGTACATAATGTGCAAATGCAACTTCAAAGAAATAAAAGGACATTGCAGCAAATTATTCAGTTATGCAAGCAATATGATATGGACGAAAAAGCCCGAAACTATGAAAACTTTTTGTCTCAAATGAATCATTAAGGTCAGGATTTTCTGTGATTCCAACAATATAACTTCAAGATTCCAGCTAATATGGCTTTATGAGCAATAGCTTTTTTATATTGAATAAGCCTACTGTTTTTTTCCAGTATTTCTTATCTTTGCAAAACTTTAGGCCTCATAGTTCAAGGGATAGAATAGAGGTTTCCTAAACCTTAGATCCAGGTTCGAGTCCTGGTGAGGCCACAATGTTCTTATACTGATTATACCTAACAATACCAAAATTAATTCTATAACTTCTTATTTGAAAAAATTTTCCCAGGTATTATATGTTATCTATTAAAATCACTTGAACTTTAACATTATATTTTTGTATATTTATCCAATTAAATAATAAAGTAATGACCTTGCAAGTTAACATACACCATAGAATAATATGAAGCTCGCCCCGACGGAATCGGGGCGAGTTTCATAACAACGGTTTATTAAGATTTAACAACATAATTTCGTCCCGGTATAAGTAGAAAAGTTCTATTTATTTAAATGAAGACAAACAACACCAGGATAAGTAAAGAAAAAGCATATGAAAACAGTTAAGCAGCGATATCTTTCTCATGATATAAATATCCGATTTAAGTTTATGTCGATTTTAAGTTTTATCTTTTTATTAATCGCTGCATTATCTCTTATTTTAAGTATTACGCAACTATCATACATTCATGCGGGAATTAATCTTTTTGCCATTCTATCATCTTATATGGCTCATCGGACAGCACGTTCATTACAACCGCAAATGTCATTTTATTATTTCACTATTGGCTTTTTGGTTTTTTCCCTGGGGAACAGCATATTCTGGAGCAATGAATTTTTCCAGACCAGTTTCAATTCCGGATTATATATCCTTACCATGCTTATGGTAATAAATATGTTTGTTGCCTTTATAGCTGCTTACAAATCGTATCAAATCTGGCTTGCTACCAGCTTTTCTTTAATCGCATTACTGTTTTATAATATCTTCCAATTATCGATTGTAAATGCCCCTGGAGAAACGCACTTCCTCCTTCTCAATTTAAAACCATTGTTGTTTTTTATTATCATTGGTGGGTTACTGGTTTACGCATATTTATTACGAAAAAATATTAACGAGCATTATAAAAACCGGTATAAGAAAGAAAAGAAACATTTAATGAAAATTCTCGCTCAGGTAGACATGGGCTATGCTAGTTTTAAAATTAAGTATAACAGTGAAAAGCAACCTGTTAATGCTAAAATTGAATATTACAATCAGTTATTTCTTGAAATGTTAAATCTTTCTCATGTTACTATTGACGAGGCAAAATTGTCTGATCTTAATTCCGGAGGAAAACTTATATTTGAAAATTATAAAGAATTTCTTTACGAATTTGACAAAAATAAAATACTAAAACGGCAAATAAATATTAACGGACAAAGCTATCATTTTTCTATCTTTGCTATTGAACACAATCATATGGGAATGCTCATTAAGAAAAATTAATCATAAGAGAAAACAAGGAATACACCAGAACAGACTTAAAATTTTTACAATGAATAAAGATGAATTTTTAGCTACTTATAAGGTTTATGGTGATGATATGATCATTGAATTAATTGATACTTTTCTGCAGGATTATCCGGACAAGTTATCCGTTTTAAGTGAAGCCGTTAAAAATAAAGATTTTGAAACCATTAGCAGTTATAGTCATAGCCTTAAAGGGTCTTTGGGTGTATTTTCAGCAGATAATACGCGGGATACTGCTTATAATCTTGAACTAGCCGGAAAAAATAACGATGAGTCTAATCTTGATAATTTGTTAATGCAATTTGAGCAACAACTTGATGATTTAAGTAAAGAGCTAAATAGCATAAAAAATGAACTCTCTTCATAGGATTTTGAATTTCTGATATTTAGCCCATATCAATCACAAAAAACAATAACCCTGTTCATTATAGCTTAGATTTCCTCTGGCTTAAATCATTATTATTACACTACAGATCAAATCTCTCCATTTTTTTTCATCCGATAAATTGTTGATTTCCCAACATCTAACTTCTTCGCTACAAGCAATATGTCATTGTTGTATTTCTTCAGGAAATTTTTAATGATCCTTCGTTCATATTCTTTTAATGTCGTCTCTTCCAAAAGTAGATCGTTCATTGAGCTTGTAGAGTAAAAATTAATGTCATCAGCTGTTATTTGGCCATTATTCGACATAACTGTAGCTAACTCCACAACAGCCCGCAGTTCCCTCACATTTCCGGGATAAGGATATTTCAGTAATTTTTCCTGAGCCTCATTTGTTATGCTAACTTCACCCATCTCATTTTCTTTAGCAAATTCTTCTACAAAATGCTTTGCTAAAATTAATATATCATTTCCTCTATCTCTTAAAGGCGGAAGTTCTATAGGAAGTCCCAAAAGTCTATAGTACAAATCTTCCCGGAAATTTCCATTTTTAACTTCCTGTAATAAATTTTTATGAGTAGCTACAATTACCCTTGTTTCTATTTTAATTTCTTTATTCCCTCCAACCCTGGTTAGCTCCTTTTCCTGCAATACCCGGAGTAATTTTGTCTGCATTGACATATCCATTTCTCCGATTTCATCAAGAAAAATAGTTCCTTTGTGAGCTTCTTCAAATTTTCCAATGCGTCGTTCGTGTGCCCCTGTAAAAG
Organism: Bacteroidota bacterium; assembly: GCA_051748065.1. Taxonomy (GTDB): domain Bacteria; phylum Bacteroidota; class Bacteroidia; order Bacteroidales; family PWNQ01; genus PWNQ01. Next base: position 1,625 of record JBNJGZ010000037.1, on the reverse strand, counting down.
CGCCTTTTTCATGTCCGAACATTTCACTTTCTATCAATTCTTTTGGAACTGCCGATACATTTACCGTAACAAAAGGTTTATTTTTAAACTTGGAGTTATAATGAATGGCCTTGGCAACAAGCTCCTTTCCTGTTCCTGTTTCCCCCGTGATAGAAACTGTAATGTTGGTCTTGGCGGCTTTTTCCATCAAATTGAAGACTTGTTTCAATGCCGGACTATTTCCTTTAATAATTTTATTGAATTCATATTTCCGGCCTATCTCTTCACGAAGCTCCGATATCTCTTCTTTTAAGGAAAGTTTCTCTCTTATATTCTTTATGGAATTCCAAATGCGGTCTTTCGTATTTTCATCTTTCGTGATATAATCATACGCACCTTCTTTTAACAAGTTTACTGCAGTAGTAACATCTTCCTGTCCGGAAATAATAATGACAGGAATTTCAGGATTAAACTCCTGAATTTTTGACAATACTTCGAAACCACTTAAATCTGGCAAAGAGTAATCCAGAGTAACAATATCAGGTTTTTTATACAGCTTCTCAAGACAACTTTTTCCATCATTAAACACAAACACATCATAGTCCGGATTTTGACTTAAATGATACTGCAAAATCTTGGAATACATGGGATCATCTTCTACAACAAAAATCTTTATGTTTTTCATACAGGGGGTTTTTATTTATATCAAAATTAATAATTTTTAGCGTACAAGAAGCGGTTCGTTAAATATTTTTTCCAATTTTTAGAAACATATTCTTATAAATGGATTATTTATGAAATTATTAAATTATATTAAGCTGATTTTATGGTGCTTAACATAAGTGTCATTTTAGGTATGATATTTTATTGTCCAAAATAAAGAAAATATTATGAGTGCTTCCCCATTAATATTCGTTGTAGATGATGACGAATTTATTCATAAATTAATTCGTTCCATTTTAAATAAATTTTCATTGCATAATATCAATCATTTATACTCAGGAGAAGAATGTATAAGCCTTTTGCATAAATCCCCTGATCTTATCCTTCTTGACTTTGAAATGCGAGGGATTAATGGTCTGGAAACACTTGACAAAATTAAAAGCAATAATCCCGGTGTACCTGTATATATGATTTCCAGTCAAAAAGAAATTAACACTGCTATCAAAGCAATCCAAAAAGGAGCAGAGGATTATTTTACTAAGGATTGCAATCTGTCCAAAAATTTAGAAAAAGTCGTTTCTTCGGCAAAGCTATCCGCCTAAATCAAAATTCTTATTTAGACTCTTTATAAATTCATATTCTTATATATTGATATATTGTCTTTTACATATATATCAATAAAATCTCTTTGGTTTTTATTGTGGTATTGTCGTACCAGTTTGTATATTTGCACCATAATCTTGTTAAAAATATAACAAAGTGGGAAAGCTATTTAATATATCAGAAGCAACAATCATTGCATTTCACAGTCTTGCACTGATGGATAAAGCAACATTAGTTAGGGCAGAAACTGTATCGTCAACCACACGGGCCAGTAAAAACCATGTATTAAAAGTTCTAAACCAACTAAGCAAACACGGATATATCAAATCCATACGAGGACCCAAAGGAGGTTTTCAGTTAAACAAAGATCCGGAATCCAT
>JBNJGZ010000036.1:0-18674 GCA_051748065.1 Bacteroidota bacterium | reverse complement strand
TGCAATATTCAACAAATGGGGGAAGTACATGGACTGATTTTCCCGGGCCTGATCAGGATCCTGTAGGAACTAATTCATTTAATCCGCCTTTTCAGGGTAATACCACAACAAAAGGCAGTGGCGGTTATTGGGAGCCTGATGGAGTGCCTCCTTCACCACCTACACAATCCGTATATTACTGGCATGAATATGAAAATAATATACCTTCTGCTGCAGCTACAACCAATACACAGTTTCGCTGGGCGCAGTTATCCACATCTAACCAGGGTTATGATGCTTGGGGAATTGATGAAGTAGAAATATATTGCCCCGGTCAACAAAATGTGTCCTGGGATATCGGAATAAATGATTTTAATGCCGGTTGGGTAAAACCAAGTTCTACGAAAACCTATAATGTTTTTATTTTGGATACATCAGGGAATTCAGCAAGTGCAAGTGTTACAGTTAATGTAACGCCTGAACCGGATCCTAAATTGGGGCCTGATACAACCATTTGTGCGGATACTGGTAGTTATGCCACACTTGAAGCTGATACAGGATATGATACTTACCAATGGAATACCGGAGCTACATCCCGGACGATTCAGGTAGACTCCAGTGCAGAGTATAAAGTTACTGTAACAGATGGAAATTGCGTTGGTAAGGACTCGGTAAATGTGACCGTTGCACCTCCTCCTAATGCTAATGCAGGAACGGACAAAGAAATTTGTGTAGGCGATTCGGCAACGTTCACAGCATCTCAGGTTTCCGGAGATTATACCTGGAGTACAGGTGATTCAACAAAAAGTATCACGGTAAGTCCGCAAAAGGATTCTTCTTATTTCCTGACTGTAACATCTGACTTAGGTTGTAAAGGATATGATACAGTAAATTTAACTGTTCATCCATTGCCAAATGCCGATGCCGGCCAGGATCAGGAAATTTGCTATGGGGAACAGGTTGATTTAGACGCAAGTGGAGGTCAGGTTTATGAGTGGAATACAGGAGATAACGTCTCCTCTATTACAGTTTCCCCGGACTCTACAAAAGATTATTATGTTACCGTTACCGATAACAATTCGTGTAAAGATATAGACACAACAACTGTTACTGTCTTCCCTCTGCCGGATGTAACTGCTGAAATGGCAGATAGTATTATCTGCCTGGGAGAAGAAACTGAACTAACTGCATCAGGTGCAGAATCCTATGAGTGGAGTAATGGAGCAACTGGTGAAAAAATCACCATTATGCCTATGTCCACAAAAGAATTTACAGTGACCGGAACAGATAAGAATGGGTGTCAAAATTCAGCTTCTGTATTGGCAGAAACAGAAGACTGTTCAACTTTCTTTATCCCTAATTCATTTTCGCCTAATGGTGATGGAATCAATGATGTATTTAAACCTAAAGGCGATATGTCTGCGGTTAAGGAATACGAATTTAAAATCTTTGATCGCTATGGAAACATTATATTCCAGACAGAAGATGTAAATGAAGGCTGGGACGGAAGAATTGACGGTGAATTAGCGCCCAATGACTCATATGTTTATGTTGTCTATTACAAGAGTGTCTGGGGTAAAGAGTTTACTAAAAAAGGTACTGTAACAATTTTACGATAAACTAAAACTAAACTCTAATTACATTTAATGCCTCAGCCGATTATTCGGTTGAGGCATTAACTTTTACAATGAGTTTTCAAAACTCAAAAATTTAATAGAAATGGATTTTGTTAACAGGTTTTAGATTATTTTATGCCAGTGTTTAGTGCTGGTTGTGTTCTGTTTTATTCTAATGTATAACGGTGGATACCTTTGCTGTGATTTTTTAAAATAATGTTTTTAATTTTTGTAAAATCTTCTTCTTTATTTACAAAATCAAGCTTGCTGTTATCAATAATGACAATTGTCATATTGGGGTGATTATGAATAAATTCAAAATAACTTGATTGAATCTTTTCTAAATATTCATCGTCTATTATTTGCTCATAGTCTCTACCTCTGTTTCTAATATTTTCTTTTAATTTTGGTATGTCTGAAAACAAATAAACTAATAAGTCGGGTTTACGTAAACTGGAAGAAATAATAGAAAATAATTTGGAATACAATTTATATTCATCATCTTGCAATGTTTTTCTGGCAAAGATTAATGATTTGCTGATAAAATAGTCTGCAACAATTGTGGATTGAAATAGCTCAGGTGACGAAAGTTTACTTTTCAGTTGTTGATAGCGATCAGCAAGAAATGACATTTCCAAAGGAAATGCATACCGTTGCGGGTCTTTGTAGAATAAAGGTAAAAAAGAGTTCTTCTCAAACTGTTCCAGAATAAGTTGCGCGTTAAGTTCTTTAGCCAGCAAACGGGCTAATGATGTCTTTCCTGCTCCAATATTTCCTTCAATAGCAATAAATCGGTTACTCATTTTTTTTCTGGATTGTAGATGGTTACTTTTCCCTGATCCTGGCATTTGTTCAGAAGCGTATGAATGCTAACTCCGACAACAGGATGCACAAAGTCCGGAATTAATTCGTTAAGCGGTTCCAAGGTAAAACGCCGTTCTGCTATCCGCGGATGAGGAATGGTCAGGTTTCGGCTTTCTACTATGTGGTCATTATAAAAAAGAATATCCAAATCTATGATTCGGGACTGGTATCCGGTTTTATTGGTTCTTTTTCTACCTAATTTTTGTTCGGTATTGAGCAAAACATTGAGTAATTCTTCAGGGGAAAAGCTTGTTGAAATTTCAAAGACTTGATTCAAAAAATTTTGTTCAGCTTTAAATCCCCAGGGTGTACTTTCATAAAGTGAGGAGCACCGCAAAATTTTTATCCCTGAATTTTGCAAAATTAAAGCTGCCTCTGCTATAAAATCTTCTCTAACCGGTATATTTCCACCGGCCAGAATATATGAGATGTGTTTTTCCATGGGAAAACAAAATTAATGATTCTTGAATTCTTATACACATTTTTAAGCCAAAGGAAATGTTGTAAATCTTGTATTGATTAAGAAGATGCATAAAATCAATAGATTAAAACCAATAAAAAAACAGGTTATTAGATGTAACTTATTGCTATTGGTCTCCGTCATAGAGTTGGATTTAGTTAGATAATTGATGTTATCTGTTTTTTTAAAGCGGAGTTGTTTTTTATACTCCGCTTTTTATTAATTTAGTAGCTCAATTAACTACGGGTTTTAATCCAGAAAAGACAAATTTTATGAAACTCTTCTCAATGTGATTGAGGCGAGTTCATCCGCATAATATGACGGGGTACACATAACACTTATTCATCAAAAACTAATATTTTATTATGAAACAATTTTTCAAATTTACATTGGCATCATTAGTCGGGACAATATTAACATTACTGATTGTGTTTTTTATCTTGTCCGGAATTGTAGCATCAATGGCTTCATTTGCTGAGAAGAAAACCGTTACCGTGAAAGATAATTCGGTTTTGAAAATAGAGTTAAGTAAACCGATACCGGAACGGACACCTATTAATCCATTTGATAAATTTAATTTTAATGGGTTGGATGAGTTAAATGTTTTGGGATTAAACGATATCAAAGATCAGATTGAACGAGCCAGGACAGATGATAAAATTGAAGGGATTTATCTCGATGTGTCAGTTATTCAGTCAAGAATGGCTACATTGGAGTCTATTCGTAACAGTTTAAAAGACTTCAAAGAGTCTGGAAAGTTTATAGTAGCGTATTCAGATGTACTTTCTCAAAAAGCCTACTATCTTGCCTCTTTAGCTGATAAAATTTATCTCAGTCCCAGTGGAATGATGGATTTCAGAGGGATGTCCATGAATGTGATGTTTTACAAGGGATTACTTGAGAAATTGGATGTCGACATGCAAGTTGTTCGATATGGAGAATATAAGAGTGCTGTAGAACCCTTTTTGCTTGACGAAATGAGTGAAGCCAACAAAGAACAAAGCATGAAATACATATCCGGAATATGGGATCATACTCTTCAGGGGATAAAGGACCAAAGGGATGTTACAATAGACCGTCTGAATATAATCGCCGACTCCATGTTGCTTCGTGAACCAGAAGATGCAAAAAAGGAGAATCTTGTTGATGAAATTATCTATAAAGATGAATTGTATGCTAGATTAGGCGAAAGAGTCGGACTTGGAGAAGATGAAAAACCAGAGTTTATCGGGTTACATAAATACCAACAAACAGATAAATCCGGGTTGAATTTAAATAAAAAACCGGAAATTGCTGTAATTTATGCTGTTGGAGAAATCCAAATGGGAGAAGGTAGTGATGAGGTAATGGGCTCTGAACGTATTTCCAAGGCTATTCGTAAAGCCAGAAAAGATACAGCCGTCAATGCAATCGTTTTACGGGTGAATTCCCCCGGCGGTAGCGGCTTAGCCTCTGATATAATCTGGCGGGAAGTAGTACTGGCCAAAAAAGAGAAACCTGTCATTGTTAGTATGGGAGACCTTGCTGCTTCAGGAGGTTATTATATAGCTTGTCCGGCAGATAAAATCCTGGCCCAGCCGAATACCTTAACGGGTTCCATTGGTGTTTTTGGTGTTATACCTAATATCAAAGGTTTATTAAATAACAAACTGGGTATTACTGTTGATGGTGTTAAAACTAATGAGCATGCCGATTTTGGATACCCATACAGACCTCTGACATCGTTTGAACGAGAAGTGCTGCAGGAAAATGTGACAAATTTTTACATGGATTTTGTTGAAAAAGTAGCCCAGGGTCGTGATATGACTGTCGAAGAAGTAAAAGAGATAGGTTCCGGAAGAGTTTGGAATGGTATTGATGCCCGTGAGATTGGCCTGGTTGATGAGTTCGGAGGCTTGGATGAAGCAGTGGAGATCGCTGCTGAACATGCGGAAATAGAGGATTATATAGTGAATAATTATCCAAGAAGAAAAGATCCATTCAAAGAGTTTTTTAGCAATTTTGGTATGAGTATGAAATCCAAAATCATAGAAAACGAAATGGGAGAAAGCTATCAGTATTTTAAGTATTTGAAAGATGTTACTGAAATGGAACCAATTCAGGCCAGGCTCCCTTTTCAATATGAAATACATTAACCCTGATTAGAATAAAATTTTAGCATTTGGTGTTAAAAGAAAAAGCCGCTTCTTTTTTAGGAACGGCTTTTTTAGTGATGTCTTTGTATAATGTCTTTACAGGAAGCATTATTGATTAAATATTAGCAACAATTAAAATCCCTGAAGACGTTCCAATCTTTTTTGATGTTTTTCTTTTTCAGATAATCCATAGTTATAGTCGTATACAGCGCCTTCCCAATCGCCGTATGTAGCATTAGGTAAAACAATAAAGCGAGTGCCAAAAAGTTCATTATGTTTGTCAATCAGGTCTTTTTTAGTTGCATTACTTTTTTCTTCAAATATCTCCGAAAAGTCATTCAGATTATCCCCGATTAAAAGGGAAATATGATAATCCTCTTTTATTTTGCTGCGACGTTCTTTTTTGCTGGAAGTCTTTGTGCGCATTATCAAGTGTTTGTTGTTTGCCTGAGGAATTTGATGTTTTTTTAAATTAGCAAGAGTTACATCTCTATATTTTTCTTTGCGATTAGTAAGGTAAAATATCTCAACACCATTATTTACAGTATATTCAAGAAAGTCTTTCACTCCGGCCAATAATCTTGCATCTGCTTTTTGTAGCCATTCTTTCCATTTGTAAGGATATGTTGTATCCTGCAAAACGAGCATAGATTCATAAGGGCTATTATCCAGTACTGTTTCATCTATGTCAAGTATCACCGCGCGTTCCTGGTCAATAGAATCATTAGCTAAATTTTGTTCCAATGCCAATTTGGCCAAACTATAAGCCTGATATTCCAGTGCATATTTTTCTGCGGATACTTGTTGATACATTGCAGCATAAGTTAACGGATGGCATGGAACTTCTTCTGTTTTTGACTCGGAAACTGATTTGTTATCTTCTGACTGTGATTTTTCCTGTGTGCATCCAAGTACAAGGAATAGAGGTATGATGCTGATTAGTAGAGCGTTTCTTGTCATGATAAATTTTCTTTAATTATTAGTTGCTTAGCGGTATTGTTTTTTATTACCTTAGACAATGCAAAAGTATAAATCTTTTTAAATAAAAATAAATGAAGAAACTTTACGTAACTTTGAGTTTTTTATGCTTTATGATTGTTGTTCCTGGTCATTTGATTGCCCAGAATCAGGATACTGTGAAAGCCTATCGGGAATCAAGTGAACAAAAAGCAAGAGCGTTTTTTAATCAGGGGGTAACTGCATATAAAGATGGGAATCCGGATTTAGCCAAATCCAGCTTTAATAAAGCGATTGCCAAAGAAGATGAATTTACAAAAGCTTTAATGAATCGAGGTATTGTCAATTTTGAGCAAAAAAATTATAAGGCTGCCATCCAGGATTATAACAAAGCTATTCGTCTTGAATCATCGCCTAAGGCTTATTTGTACCGTGGAATCGCCCGGTTTTATCTAGATGAATCAGACAAAGCCATTGCGGATATTCAACGAGCAACTGAACTTAATACGGATTATGCAAAAGCATGGCATTTTCTTGGCAATATTTATTTTGCTCAACAGGATTATAAAAACGCAATACAAGCTTTCACAAAGGCAATTGAAGCGAATAAGGGATTTGCCAAAGCATACCATGACCGGGGGAGTGCTTATTATAAACAAGGAAAACTCCAAAAGGCGTTGGCCGATTATCAAACCTCGATTTCCATAGGAGATGAAGCGGCATATAAATATTCTAACCTGGCAAACTTAAAATGTGAAATGGGGGATTATCAGAGTGCCTTAACGGATTATAAAGAAAGTATTAATTTGGACTCTTCAGATGCTTCATTGTATAACCAGCGTGGCATTGTGTATTTTAAAACAGAGAATTACACAAAAGCCATTGATGATTACAGCAAAGCAATAATGATTAACAAGGATTTTGCGGAGGCATTTAATAACCGCGGAAATGTATATTTTAAACTGGGTGAGTATGAAAAAGCCATAGAGGATTATAACCAGGCGATACAGATTAATGAGGAATATGGTGTAGCTTTTTTAAACCGGGGAATAACAAAAGAGATGCAAAGATTACCGGAGGAAGCTTGCAAGGATTGGTCAAAAGCACTTTCCCTTGGAGTTGACTCTGTAAAGTCTTTTATAGATAAGCAATGTGATTAATTTATTTAAATCTTTAATGCAATGGTAAAGAACATTTACTTTTTACACTTACTTATATTTTGTCTGCTGCCGTTTAATCTTTTAATGGGTCAGGAATCCATCCCCTTTGACAAAGATGCCTTTCCGGATCAGAAGAAGGAATTAAGAGATGCTAAAAAGAATATCCGTAAAGGAGATCGTCTTTTTGAATCAGGAGAAGGTCTATATCCGGAAGCCGTAGACCATTATCTACAAGCACATAATTTCAATCCGGAGAATGCGCTTTTGAATTACAAAATTGGTGTTTGCTATTTTGAAACAAACAAAAAAGATAAAGCAGGAAAATATCTGGAAAAAGCCCATGAGTTAAATCCTACCGTTAAGGAGGGTATAAAATACATGCTTGGGAAATATTATCAGTATGCGGAACAGTTTGATAAGGCATTGGATTTATTTAAGCAATTTCGTAAAACGCTAACGCCTAAAGAGCTAAAAGACAAAGGAGAAACATTGGATAGACGGATCTCAGAATGTGAAATGGCTAAAGAAATTTCTGCTAATCCCCGGCGCGTTTTTGTGGATAATCTCGGCAAGCAGGTGAACACTTCTTATCAGGACTATAGTCCGATCCTTGATGCTGATGAGAATAAGTTGTATTTCACTTCACGAAGACCTACTGAAGATAATTCCGAAATGGAAGAGAAAGAGTTTGGGTATAAGGAAAATATTTTCATAACAGAAATAGATACTGAAGGAAACTTTTCCAAAATTAAGAAACCGGGAAAGAAATTAAGTACTGATAATCACGAGGGAATTGTTTGTATGTCTCCTGACGGAAGTCAAATGATACTTTACAAAGCAAGCGGAGGAGGAGACTTATATCTTTCAGAACGGAAAAATGAAGGCTGGAGCAAGCCAAAGGAATTATCAAAGAAAATTAATACCCAATCGCATGAGTCGCATGCAACATTCTCTCCTGATGGCAACAAATTGTTTTATGTTTCTGATAAACCCGGAGGATATGGCAAACATGATATCTATGTGAGTCAAAAGGATGAGAAAGGTAGATGGAAAGAAGGGGAGAATCTTGGTGTTTCTGTTAATACTCCGCTTGATGAAGCCTCAGTGTTTATGCATTCTGATGGAAAAACACTTTATTTCAGCTCTAAAGGACATAATACCATGGGAGGATATGATCTTTTTAAAACAGAACTTCAAAACGGGGAGTGGACAAAACCCGAAAATTTGGGCTATCCGGTTAATACAGCAGGTAATGAAGTTTTTATAACTGTATCAAATGACAGTAAATATGCTTATATTTCATCAGAACGCTCCGGTGGATATGGCTGTCAGGATATTTATAGGATTACATTTTTAGGTGGATCCAAAAACTTAGTGAATAACAAAAAACACAAATTACTTACTTTTCAGAATATACCTGTAGAGATGGAAATCGAGGGCAAAGTTGCCATAGAGGAGATTAAGCTCGTTACAATGAAAGGGCGTATTACTGATAAAAAAACAGAGGAACCACTTGAGGCAACAGTTGTACTTACAGATAATAATGAAAATGAAGACATTACGACTTTTAAATCTAACCCGGAAACAGGGAAGTATGTGATTTCACTGCCATTAGGGAAAGATTATGGAATATCTGTTATGGCTGAAGGCTATTTGTTTTATTCTGAAAATATTGATCTTACAGATAAAGATAAGAAATATGAAGAGATACAAAATGATATTGCTTTAAATAAAATTGAAATTGGAAGCCGGATTGTTTTGAGAAATATATTTTTCGATTCCGGAAAGTCTGAACTCAGGGAATCATCACGTTCCGAGCTCGACCGGCTATATGATATCATGAAAGAGAATCCGGGTATACGGGTTGAGATCTCAGGCCATACGGATAATGTAGGTTCTGCCAGCTATAATGAAAAGCTGTCAAAAGAAAGAGCGAAATCTGTTGTGGATTATCTAGTTGACAAGGGAATAGATAAAGATCGCCTGGAATTTAAAGGATATGGTTTTCGAAAACCCATTGCTGACAATGATACTGAAGAAGGACGTCAGCAAAATCGAAGGACAGAATTTGAAATTATTTCCGATGAATAAGTTTACGGATTTATCATTATAGGTTTATATAATAAAAAAGGTCTTACACCGAGGTGTAAGACCTTTGTTAAATCTTGTAAATTCAAACTATTATAGGAGTTTTACATTTACTGCATTTAATCCTTTTTTGCCTTCTTGAAGGTCAAATGAGACTTCGTCATCTTCTTTGATCTTGTCTACAAGACCTGTTACGTGTACGAAATACTCTTTGTCTGATTCCTGGTCTTTAATGAATCCATATCCTTTGGCTTCATTAAAAAATTTTACTTTTCCTGTGTTCATTTAAATAGGTAATTGATTAATTAATAATGCACAAAGGTAATGCGATTTTTGGATTGATAATGTTTTTTGCAACTTTTTTTTAAAAAAACAATACTTTTTTTTTGATTATAGTAGTAATGTGCTGATATATAAGTTTATATCTTATCTTAAAAGGGTTACTTCACCGGTCAGAACTGTTTTTTCCTTGCCTTCTAATGATTGCTGATAAACTTCACATACATAATAATAAACACCTTCCGCACAGTCCTGCCCATTATCCTGATGTGTACCGTCCCAGTTTATATCGGGATCATTTGTTTCATATACGATACTACCCCAGCGATTATATATTGTCATGTCCACACTTTCTACAAAGTCATAAGGGAAAGGTCTGAAATAATCATTCTTTCCGTCATCATTAGGAGTGAAAACATTAGGTAACCGGTAGATATCACAACTGTCAATATCAACACATACTGTATTGCTTGGATTACTTTCATTACCTGAAGAGTCTATAGCTACAACCTGATAACATCCTGCTATCGTATTTGTTTTTTGGTGAATGTAAGTCGTGTCTTCTGCAGGTTGTGTTGAATGAATATTTGTGAAATTGCCCTCTTTCAATGATTTAAAATGAATGTCGTATTTGGCCACGTCATCCGCACAAGTGTTATTCGGATTCGTCCATTTAAGATTATTGGAAATGTCGTAACAATTAACAGTAACACTAAGTGTTGGAGCACAGGGAGCTTCAATGTCTTTAGGTTTTGCACAAGTTTCCTGGGAGTAGTTGATTAACGGATCAACAATGCCGGATACGGAATAAGCTCCTGTTGATTTTACTTTATAGCAATAGGTTTGTCCGTTTATTAATCCGGAATCTTTATATGTTGTGTCTGTTATTGTCGTGATTGAATCAAAACTGGTGCTTCCCGGGTCTTGCCGGTATATCGTATAGTTTTCATTATTCCATGATACATCAAAATCAAAATCTATCGTGATTGATTCGTCACCTGAGACTGTGTTGATGTAAACGGAGGAAGCGTGTGGTGATTCGTTAATTTTCTGCCGTTGTGCTGGAGCTACTTGATATAAATCAATGCGATAAAAATATTGATTGTCCTCTGTATTCAGGTTTATATCTGTATATGATGTATCGTTAATGCTTGTAGTAGAATCAATGAGACTCCAATTATTAGGTGCATTTTCTGCTCTATAGATAAGATAATGGAATGGGCCGCTGAATGCCGTATCGGTATAGGGTGGTTTGGACCATTCCAGTTCCATTTCGCCTGTTGTTGCATCTGTAGTATGTACCGAAACTTTTGTTAACAGAGGTTTATCTCGATCAATGGTTGTACAGGCTTCTGTGGAAGGATAACTTTCTGCTCCATCAGGAAATATGGCTGTTACCATATAACAATGTGAAAAACCTTGTGGTAGTCCTTGTCCGTTATTATCATCAAGATATGTAGTGTCATCAATGCTGTTTAATGTGGCAATTTCTTTATAACCGGTGTAATCAGGTACTCCTGTTTCGCAAGTGTTAGGTACATATCCCAGATAACTGTTTCGCCGGTAAATTTTATATCCCGAAGCATTGGGGCAAATGCTTTTATCCCATTCGAGTTGTATATTTTGATTTTGAGGCGTAGCAGTCAGGTTTTTTGGTGCGGGAGCGATTACCTTAACTTCCACGGTTTTGGTTTTCGTCAGGTTTTCCGGCCGGTCGAATAACTGGAAATTATCTATTCCCCAATGATCATAGTGTGCTCCTGAGCTGGCCGTTTGCAGATAGCGAAATCGTGTGTCGCTTGTAATAGCAGCTTGTGGAATAGGAATACTATAATGATTCCAGACTGTCAGCATTGGATTAACGCCACCAGGCTCTGGAACACTTGGGTCCCAGTATATAATTTCTTTCCAGGGACCGTTTATTCCGTCTGTTGAATATTGCAAATGAATACCTTCGTCAGGTAAATCAGGACCTTCGCATGGACTCTGCATGGCTTGCGTTGAAAGTTTCATGTCAAAATGAAGCTCATTTGTTCCTCCGGTAAGGTCAAAGGATTGCGTTGTTACAATACGAGGGTGTGGAGCTGCATTACCCATCCAAAGATATGTAGTGCCATCTGCCGAAGGCGGACAGGGGTTTGTAAACATAACCTGTGAGGTTGCTTCCCAACCGGAGCCTATATATCCACTGTTGAAATCATTAGTATATGGAAAGTAGCCATTGGCTCCCTGGGCTCGCTTATTGGCAATGAAAGTTACCTGATAGGGCTCTTTTCTGACCAGGTTGCATCCGGGAGTCCATGTAAAATAGTCTCCTGCACTGTCAACCCCCATAGCAGGAGAGCTAAATTGTCCCGGATTACCCGGGATATTCATGATTTCACCCATTGCTTCTATCGTGAGTGTGTCGCCTGTGTTATCCGTAGTGTATGCCGGTGTATTCAACAGACTACCGACTTCAACACATGTATCGTTGAAAGTGAAAATATCCGGAGCCTGATTTCCGCACGCGCCAACATTTATTTGCATATCCCGCATGGATGAGCCAATTAGTACTCCATTGCGGTACTCTTTAACTTTAAAAGCGATATTATACCGGCCTTTTTCAATTGGCGAATCCCATAAAATTGTTCCGCTGGATGAGTCAATCTCATAAGTATTTGAAGCGGCAGGAAAATTATATCCACTAATAGCATTGCCACTATCTCCTTTGCACTTTACTTTTGAAATAACGATCGAATCATTTTCAGGGTCGATAATGCCGGGATCGAAAAAATACGGTTGATCTAAACAAGCATTATCTATTGGTGGTAAGGTTATTTCAGGCGAGCTATTGGTTCCTAAAAAAGGATTAATAATTATTTCGGACTCGACATAGACAGCTTCATTAGCTGAATTATTCATGTTTTTTACGCCGGCGCCTCTGTTATAGTAGGCAAGGGAAATTGTGTAATTTGATACTCCCGAATAGGTATGGGTTCCGCTATAGGTAATCTTTCTGAGATAATTATTAATGATCGTAGTGTTTTGTGCTTTTATCTCTGTTGTATCATTATCCCCCCACGAAATGGTTAATGAGCTATCTACAGGTCCGCCATTAAACGTATAGGCTGTTACGACAGCTCTATATTCCAATGAGCCTACCTTTTCATAACCAATATCCAATGCCCGGATATCCATAGCCTGACTGGTGGTGAAGCTGGCGAGTAATAAGAGTAAAAGGATTTGTATTTTTTTGCCCATTCGTTTAAAATTCATCAATTTAATACGAACAATCTTTATACCATAAACATTCTGTACTTGCTTTATTTATCTTAGAAAGTAAAACGTTAGGATGAAAAAATTGTTTTAAATCCTGTTTTTAATATTCTTAAAAAATAGGAAGTCAAATATACTATAAAGTTTAATTATCCAAAAACAGAATAAGTGGGTTTTTGTATTGACCCGCATGATTTATTTAGTTTTGCATAAACGTATTATTCTTTTCCCTTGCTTATTTATGGACGTGGCTGAAGTATAACAAAATACATTATATCGTGATTAAAAATGTAAGCTATCCATTAATGACTAACTCAACATCTTTAATTTCAGGGATACTTTTCTGCATGATCCGCAGCACACCTTCTTTAAAGATAAATTTAGGAAGGTTGCATTTTGCGCAAGCATGCAGTAACCTTAGCTTTACTATATTATTCTTGTCAACTTCAATGACTTCAATATCCCCGCCATCATTTGCCACATGATTAAAAACAGGTTCTAATGCTTCTTCTACTTCTTTTATGGATATGGAACTTTGTTTCATAAAAAGAAATTGATTATATACTTTTAACTCTTCCCGGCTTTCAGGAATGAAATGTTTTTTATTGATTGTCAACAAGAGTTTTTAAGCCTACATATTTCTCTTGTTGAATAAAAATCCGGGTTCAAAGTTAAATAAAATAAATCTAAATAAAAATAAAAAGCAGTTTAAATTTAACCACCCCAATTGTCCCGGTCCAATGTCCGGTACTGTATGGCCTCTGCCAGATGTTCAGGTAAGATGTTTTCTTCATTTTCCAGATCAGCAATTGTTCTGGAAACTTTTAGGATGCGATCGTAGGCACGAGCCGAAAGCCCCAGCTTTTCAATGGCATTTTTCAGCAAAGTTTTTCCGGCCTGATCAATCTCGCATATTTCGCGTATTTGTCGTGTTCCCATTTGTGAATTACTATACATCCCGGAGTTTTCCGAAAAACGCTTTTCTTGCTTCGCCCGGGCTTTATTCACTCTTTCCCTTACGTCTTTGCTTGATTCCGCTTTTTTATGTTTGGTAAGTTCGCTGAAAGGAACGGGTACCACCTCCATGTGAATATCAATCCGGTCGAGTAGGGGGCCTGATATGCGATTCCAATACTTTTGAACCATGCCCTGGGAACAAACACATTCTTTTTCGGGATGATTATAATAACCACAGGGACAGGGATTCATTGCCGCGATAAGCATGAAGCTTGCCGGGTAATCAACAGTGAATTTCGCCCGCGAAATAGTTATTTGCCGGTCTTCTAAAGGTTGACGCAAAACCTCAAGAACGGTTCGTTTAAATTCCGGTAATTCATCAAGGAAAAGTACTCCGTTATGCGCAAGTGAAATAGCTCCGGGTTGCGGAAATTGCCCGCCGCCAACAAGCGCCACATCGCTGATAGTATGGTGGGGCGAAATGAAGGGACGAACGGATTTCATGGATTCTTTTTTGCTCATTTTTCCTGCAACGGAATGGATCTTTGTTGTTTCCAATGCTTCATACAGATTCAAAGGCGGCAAAATGGAGGGTATGCGTTTGGTTAACATTGTTTTTCCTGAGCCCGGAGGGCCGACCATAATTGCATTATGGCTTCCGGCAGCGGCGATCTCCAGTGCCCGTTTGATGTTTTCCTGCCCTTTGACATCTTCAAAATCAAACTGATAATTATCCAGACTTGCATAAAATTCTTCGCGGGTGTTGATGATTAAGGGTGTGAGTTCTTTTTCTCCGTTAAAGAAATCGATCGCTTCTTTGATGTTGTTAATACCATAGACGTCAATTTTGTCGACAATGGCGGCTTCTGCAGCGTTTTCTTCGGGAAGGATAAGTCCTGTAAATCCATTGTTGCGCGTCTCTATGGCTATCGGTAATGCTCCTTTGATCGGTTGCAAGCTGCCATCCAGCGAAAGTTCGCCCATGATGACGTAATTCTTTACATTCTGATGCGCAATTTGACCGGACGCTGCCAGGATACCTATTGCCAGAGGCAGGTCATAAGCCGAACCTTCTTTGCGGATATCGGCGGGAGCCATGTTAATGACCACTTTCTTTCCCGGGATTTTATAACCATTGTTCTTAAGGGCGGCATCTATCCGTTGTTGACTTTCCTTGACTGCACTGTCTGGCAAACCAACCAATAAAAAGTTGATGCCTTTGTCTACATTCACTTCAATTGTGATCGTGATTGCATCAATACCTTGTATGGCACTGCCGTATGTTTTTATCAGCATAATCTTTTTCTTTCAGATAAAATTACGGAAAAAAATTATGGAAGACAAATATTTTTAAGAAAATATCAGAGATAAATAAAAAAATAGCTGATAATAAACATGTTATGTAATAATAAAAAAATGCACCAAAGCCATACTTTGGTGCATTTTGAATTGAAAGAGATTATTGTGTTTATTCAAATTCAATTAAAAGCTGATCTTTATAAACCGGCTTTGAAATACTGACATGGATTTTTTTAATGGTTCCGTCGAAGGGAGCCCTGATATAATTTCTCATTTTCATGGCTTCCAGTACAAGTAAACGTTCTTTCTTTTTGACTTTTTGTCCCTCTTCTACGTAAACCCGGCGTATTGTCCCCGGAATAAACGCTTTGATTTGTTTTGGATCGGGTCTTTTATAAGGTTTACGTTCCTTGTACTTTTGAGTTAACATGGTGCGGTACACCGTCATGTCAATATTGATGGATTCAAGCTTTTTGTTGTATTTGGGCTGTTTCATACATTTAATGTTTGATTAAATCATTAATCGGATTACCCTGGATTGCCTGTTTAAAGCGGCAATCTTTCATTTTTTTTAGAACGGAGGAATTCCGTGTTTTTTCTCAGGCCGCACTTCAGATTTATCTTTCGATATTTCCAAAGCGTGATTGACAAACTTTCGGGTTTCTTCCGGTTCGATGACAGCATCAACATATCCAAAAGCTGCCGCCACATAAGGATTAGCAAATTTCTTTTTGTATTCCTGTATCTTATGCTTACGAACGGTATCCGGATCATCGGCTTCCTTAATTTCTTTACGGAAAATAATGTTTGCGGCACCTTCAGGCCCCATAACTGCAATTTCAGCTGTGGGCCAGGCAAATACAAAGTCAGCTCTCAGGTGGTTGGAACACATGGCAATGTATCCCCCGCCATAAGCTTTCCGCAGAATAACGGTAATTTTGGGTACGGTTGCTTCGCTATAGGAATAAAGTACTTTAGCTCCATGCCGGATAACTCCTGCATGCTCCTGGTCTACACCCGGTAAATATCCCGGAAGGTCTACCATAGTAACCAATGGAATATTAAAGGAATCGCAGAAACGGATAAAACGCCCGGCCTTATTTGAAGAATCCACATCAAGCACACCTGCAAGCACTAAGGGCTGGTTGGCTACGAATCCAACAGTTTCCCCGTTCATTCTGCCAAATCCAATGACAATGTTGGCAGCCCAACGTTCCTGTATTTCCAAAAATTTGGAATCGTCAGTGATAGACCGGATTAAGTTCCGTACATCATAAGGCTGTTTCGGATTGGTCGGGAAAATTTCATCTATTTTATAATCTTTTGTTACGGGCGGTTTTTTCGGGAACTTCGTAGCTGGTTTTTTATTATTCCATGGAATATAGCTCATCAAACTTTTAATTTGTTCAATGGCTTCCATTTCTGTTTCCGCATAAAAATGAGCATTCCCTGATTTTTCAGCCTGAACTTTTGCTCCGCCAAGCTCTTCCATAGTAATTTCTTCACCTAAAACAGTTCTGATAACTTCAGGGCCGGTAATAAACATTTTTGAAATCTTGTCTACTACAAAAACGAAATCCGTTAAAGCAGGTGAATACACAGCTCCGCCGGCACATGGGCCGAGGATTACGGAAATTTGAGGAATTACTCCGGATGCCTGAGTGTTGCGGTAAAAGATTTCCCCGTAACCGGCCAAAGAGTTAACGCCTTCTTGTATGCGGGCTCCACCGGAATCATTTATACCTATGATGGGAACTTTTAACTTCATGGCATGGTCCATGATCTTGGTGATCTTTTTTGCATGCATATACCCTAAGGAACCACCGGCAACAGTGAAATCCTGGGCATAGATACAAATCGGATGGCCCCAGATTGTGCCAATACCTGTTATTACACCATCTCCGGGGAGATGCTTTTTGTCCATGTTAAAATCTTTCCCGGCATGCTCTACAAAAAGATCATACTCATGGAAGGAATTTTTGTCAAGGAGGGCAATGATGCGCTCGCGCGCTGTCATTTTTCCCATTGCTACCTGCTTTTGGATGGCTTTATCGCCACCACCCTGCAGGGCGCCCTGCATACGTTTCTTCAAATCGGAGGTTTTACTCTTCAACGACATATTTTATTGTTTTTTGACAAAGTTGGAAACTTTGCGTTTGAAAGCACCAAAGTAAATCATTATTTTTTTATGAAGGGATAAAAGTAAATCAAAAATTAAATTGTGTCAAATGAATTAAGTTCATTTTATTGATAATTAGGGTAAAAGAAAAAAGGACGAGAAAAACTTTTGTGTTTTATCCCGTCCTTTAAATTGTCTAACTAAATCCAAGTGCAAATAAACAAAAAGTGTACCATATTTCAAAGAGTCTTTTTGAGTGTTTTTCCGGATTTTAACGTTTTTTAATATTTGAATAAGAAAATATATTAGAAAACAATTAGTTGAAAATGCCTTAATTTAGATATGTTAATCTATGAGTTTTATGAACAGTTGAATTAACTTCCGGAGTTGTTTTTGTCTTCTTCCTTTTTATTAGAAGGAACGAAAAGATCAAAAAGGAGATATCCTAAAATGGCGCCCCAAAGCATGCTCATATTGGGATTTGATGTAATAGGACAACTGCCGGCCGAATTGCAACCTATAAAATAGTAATAAAGATATCCGCCAAGGATACCGGTGAAAAGTCCAATGATTGAAAATACAGGGACTTTACCCCATAATTTTCTTTTGATGAATGCTGTTTTTTGATTGTCCATTGTTCTTTTATTTTGAGAGGGAATAACGCATGGTTAAGGAAAATGTTTTCGGCAGTATTATGCTTATCTCCCGTGTGATTTTTATGGCTGCGTTCGTTTTGGTAAATTTTATTTGAGTCTGACTATGGTAACACCCTGCCCACCTCTTTCTACATGCTCGTCATGGAAGTTTTTTACTTCATCAAGGCCGGCAAGATAATCTCTTACAACACTTCTTAAAACGCCATGCCCCTTTCCATGTAGTATTCTTAAGTCGTAAACTCCTAATAGTGTGGCGTCATCAATGAAGTTCATCAATTTGGTAAGTGCTTCATCAGCTTTTACACCGCGTATATCAAGTGTTGATGAAAAGTTTTGCGATTTATGTTGCATGTCTTCCATGATGCTATGGTAATTTCCCTGTGTTTTCTTCTCTTGTTTCTTTGTAGTTTTAATTTTTTCAAGTTTAGCAACAGGTACCTGCATTTTCATTTGTCCGAATGATACTTCTGCCTTGTTTTTTGACATGGAAATCACTTCTCCAGAACCGGACTGGCCACTAATTTTGACAGTATCTCCAATGTGAATTTCACCTTTTTCCAATTCATAATCTTTTTCAGGAGCTTTTTTGACAGTTTGTTTCGGGGAATGTGAAACAGAAGGTTTCTTTTTTTTCTGTTTCTGTTTAGCGGTTTTTTCTTTTGACATTAATATTTTCTCTTTTTCTTCTTCAAACTTATGGCGGCTTTCTTTCGTTTTTGCCTTATCAGCTTCGGCCTCTTTAATTTCTCTGATTGTGTTTTCGATTAACCTGTTTGAATTATTCAGTATTTCCTGCGCTTCTTCTTTTGCTTTTTCAATGATCTCTTTACGGTTTTTTTCAAGGTCC
>JBNJGZ010000035.1:0-18937 GCA_051748065.1 Bacteroidota bacterium | reverse complement strand
TTTTATTTTCTGATTTTTGTTCTTCTGCTTTTCTTACCTTTTCTGCCTCTGCAACCTCTTCATTCTGGCTGATATCCTCATCACTCAGGTAACTATTTTCATTGCTATAGGGATTTTCGGCTTGATCATGCTCCTCCAGGGATTCAAAAATGGTATCTAATAATCCCTTGCTCTTTGCTTCCTTTCGAATATCACCCTGATTTTCATAGGATTGTCCTTCGTCTGATGAGCTAACCTGAGAAACTCTTCTTGCTTGTTCAGCTTTTTTCTTTTTCTTTTCTTTCGATTGGTAAAAACTGAATGCTGCCCATAGTATTCCCAGTAATAAGATTAAAATATCATCCATAAATGAAAATTTTGGTGTAAAAGTACATCTTTTCCATACAGTTTAAAAAGTAATATTCAGTTAACGGGTTTTTTTAACCAGTTAACGGAATATTGTAAAGTTTGAGTTGGCAAAGATAAAAATCTGTCGGTAATGAAAGTGTTAAAATTGAAAAATCGTTCTAATTTAAAAAAATTATAAATGGATTTCACATATAATAGTCTATTTACAAAATTGTTGTATTATATATTTTATGAAAAACTTTTGTTTTGTAAATCATTAATTACGTGTAGCACCATTTCTCTTTTTCTTCGGGAGACGGGTATTTGGGAACTATCAGTCAGAACAATATAGCTTTCCGCTTTAATATACCTTTTTATATGTCGTATATTAATAAGGTGTGACTTATGCGGGCGAATAAAGTTGTGATCCTTTAAAATTTGCTCATATTCTTTTAATGTTTTGGAAACTAAAATACTTTTCCCTTCTTCGAAGAAAAATCTTGTGTAATAATCATCACTTTGGCAATGAATAATATTCTGAATGCTAACAACATTAATACCTTCAATGGTAGAAAGCACTAGTTTATCTGGTTTTTCTTTTTTCCTGATGTTTTCCAATAATAATTCGATACTGGAATTAACATCCGAAGACTTTGCATTTTTTACTTTTTCCACCGCATTTTTCAATTCCCCGGTGTCAATGGGTTTTAACAGGTAATCCATGGCACTGTACTTAAATGCCTTAATAGCAAATTTATCATGAGCCGTTGTAAAGATCACTTCTTTATTAATGTGCTGTGTGTCCTCTAAAACGCGAAAGCCATTTCCATCCGGCATTTGTATATCGAGAAAGATAAGATCGGGCTTCATTTCGTTTATTAACTTAACGGCAGACTGATAACCATCAGCTTCGGCAGTAACCTCCACATCCGGGCAGTTTTCTTCCAGTAAAATCCGTAAGGCTTCTCTGGAATTTTTTTCATCATCAACAATTATAGCTTGTATCATTATATAAGGTATATTATTTAATCATCTATATTTTTTGTTGGCAATATAATGACGACTCTTGTGCCTTTTGAATTACCTTCATTATCACATTTGTCTTCATAATGAACAGACAGCGACTCGGAATAGGAATGATTAATCTGCTCAAGTCTTTGTTTTGTTATGCTAAACCCTTTTGAATTATGTGTATTTCCTGAGTTTTTCCTTAGTTCACCGGAAGCTTTCCGGCCAATTCCGTTATCATCTACAATACATTTTATGGAATTTATAGTATGAAAATAAAACTTAATATCCAATCTTCCTTTTCTGTTCTTCAGATTTAATATCCCATGCAAAATGGCATTTTCCACATGAGGCTGGATCAGCATTGTCGGCACAGAAATAAGGTCTTCTTCAACTTCTTCATCAATATAAAATGAATAGTCAAATGCCGAGTTAAAACGTAATTGTTCTAATTCAATGTAATTTTTAATCATAGTAATTTCGTCAGTAAGCGGAACAAAAGTTTTATCAGAATTGTAGAGCACCTGTCGCATTACCTTTGAAAATTTATTCAGGTAAGATATGGCCGATGTTTTATTATGATTAAGTATGAAATTTTGTATTGAATTAAGTGTATTGAAGATAAAGTGGGGATTCATTTGCAAGCGAAGTGCTTTTCTTTCAAGATCAAACATTTGTTTTTCAACAGCATGATTTCTTTTTATCCTTCTAATCCTAAAATTGATAATCAAAGAGATCATAACCAGCAAAATAAAAACAGAACCCAATCGAAATAGCTTTGTTTGATACCAGGCAGGCTCAATAACAATGGTTAGTTTCAGGGGCGACTCACTCCAAACTCCATCACTATTCGTGCCCATTAAATAAAAGGAATATGTTCCGGGTGATAAGTTGGTAAATTCCGCAACGTTTTTTTCTGCAGTAGTATTGATCCATTCATTGGAGACTTTCTCCATTTTATATCTATACTGCAATTTAGCGGAATTGGAGTAATCAAGAGCTGCAAATTGCAGAGAGAAAAAATTATCATCATGATTTAATTTAAGCGTATCTCCGTCAAAATACATTCCTGGTAAAGATTCATTGTACATATTCACCTGGGATACAACCAAATCCGGATCAACTTTACTTTGTTGAATTTCGGTCGGATGAAAAACATTAAATCCATTCATTCCTCCAAAGAAAATATCACCTTGATTGCTTTTTAATGCAGCTCCCATATTAAATTCATAACTCTGCACTCCGTCTTTAACATCATAGTTCACAAAAGCTTCTGTTTTCGGATCAAAGCGCGAAAGACCCTTATTTGTACTTAGCCATAAATAACCGGCCTGGTCAGGAATTACGTCATAAACTACATTATTCGATAACCCATCTTTTTCCTTATAGTGAGTAAAGTTGCCGGTATAAGGATTCATCTTATTTAATCCTCCTCCCATTGTTCCTATCCACAAGAAACCATTTGGCCCCTGATCTATCGTAAACACTTTATTGGTAGCTATTGAGTTCGGATTATCCTCTTCATACTGATACCTTACAAATTGGTCATTTTGCCTGTCGTATTTATTCAACCCTCCATTGTATGTACTTACCCACATATTCCGGTTATCATCTTCAAATAACCCATAAATAATATTGCTGCTGAGAGAACCTTCGGAACCGGATTTATGATAATACGATTTTACACCTTTACTTATTGAATCAGGATCAAAAACAAATAACCCATTGAATGTACCCACCCATAAATTTCCATTGAAGTCTTTTTGAAAAGCCCAAACCGGATTGTTATTTAGCATCGAAAGTGGACCTTCTTTTTTCATTCCAAAATATTTAAACGATTGATCTTCTATATTGTATCTCATCACACCTTTATCCAGAGTTCCAATCCAGATATTCCCGTGGTTATCGTTTTTCATGGCTCGTATATTTTCCGAGCTCAACCCATCTTCTGTTTTAATTGCTTTAAAAGCTTGATCCTTTTTATTGTATAAACTAATCCCATTATCCGTTCCGATAAAAAACCGGTTTTTATCAAGTTGTGCAACAGACCAAACCGAATTGCTTAATAAGCCCTTGCTCTGATTCAGATGAGAAAAGAAAAATTTGGAAGGAACAACTTTATTGATGCCTTTCCAGGAGTACCCGATCCAGATAATGCCTTGCTGGTCTTCATAAATGACATTGACATAGTCTTCATTTAATTCCCGGTAATTTTTTACATTATCCAAAGACCTTATTTTATTTTCATCCGGATAATAGAAAGAAATCCCTCCTCCATCAGTAGCAATCCATACTTTCCCTTTACTATCAGGGCAAATATCACTGATGTTTCCGTTTTTTAATTGATTATTTGTATTTCCCGGGTGAATGTTCATGATATTATCTCCCGTAAATTTCAAAATACTCAGTCCTTCCTTAGTTCCGACCATAATTTTCTTATCCGGCAGTTCAGCAACACAATTAACAACATTGTGAATAATCCGGGATTTTTTATTTGAATCGGCCATAATCCTAAAAAACCTGTCATAGCCTGTAATTCTTTTATTCAACCCTTTGGCTGTTGAAATCCATAAGTCTCCTTTTGAATCTTTAAAAATATCATTGACGGAATTGTTTGAAAGGCTATGCGGATTTTCAGGTTCTTTAAAATAGCGAACAAATTTACCACTTGTATCTACCAGTTTATTCAGTCCATTTTGTGTACCAACCCAAATAGTACCGTTGGCATCGGCTTCAATCGTTTTTATCGTATCGTTGGATATACTTTGTGAATTGTTTGGGTCATGAAAATAATTGCGGTAATTTTCAGTAGTAGGATTAAACCGTGATAATCCATTATCAGTTCCAATCCAGAAAAAACCATTAGAGTCTTCATACATACTGTTGATAGTATGGTTTGGAAGTTGGCCTGTTTTGCCGGAATAGTCCGAACGAAAAATTTCAAATTGCAAACCATTAAAGCGATTCAACCCGTCCCAGGTTCCGAACCACATCAATCCATGGGAATCCTGCATTATACTTCGTACGGAGTTTTGAGAAAGTCCTTGTTCTGTTCTTACGATCTCAGAAGTATAATTACGAAAATACACATCAGATTGCTGAGGAAAAACCTGATAATGACAAACCAATGCTATAACTATACAAACCAACCGCTTCATAATGCTCTAATGTCCCCCTGGCCGGGTCCTTCGTTTCTTGTTTTTATGGAATATATTTTCCCACCAACGTACCAGGAAAAATTTCTTTTTGTTTTGATTGTAGCGTTTTGACTTCT
This sequence comes from Bacteroidota bacterium, assembly GCA_051748065.1. Taxonomy (GTDB): domain Bacteria; phylum Bacteroidota; class Bacteroidia; order Bacteroidales; family PWNQ01; genus PWNQ01. The sequence goes on along the minus strand of JBNJGZ010000035.1, from coordinate 14,328 downwards.
TCTGCATTTTCTCCATACGCTCCTCTGTATCTTTGGTTTGTATGGACAAATGACGTTCTTTAGCTTCAATATATTCTTCTCTTTGTTCCTCTTCCTGCTCTTTCTGGCGCTCTTCGTTTTCTTTTACTGCTTTGCTGGGTCTGTTCTTCATCGATTTACATCCGCTGTTCATTAGTAACGGAAGCAAAATCAATAAACCAATCCCTATTTTCAAAAATGTTCGCATTTCAAATTGTTTTTTATATAAGCTTTGGTTATATCATAATTTTATCGGCTAAAATATTAATTTTGTGCGTTCGTTCTATTATTATCATTCATATAAATATAAAATGAAGTCTGAAAAATACACATATTTTGTCACTTTTATCATCTTATTTCTGATTATTCCATTTTTTACCCAATGTGATAAAGAAAACGAACATAATCCCATTCCTAATGTACATGTGAATATTAATTTGGATATTTCTTCTACTCTTTATTCGGATTTAAACATTATTGGAAATCACGCCTATATTACAGGCGGTTATCGGGGAATCGTCGTTTACAGGATGTCAAACGATGAGTTTGTAGCTTACGATCGTGCATGTCCTTATGATCATGAAGACCCTGAAGCCCGCGTTGACGTGGAAGATAACGGATTAACTTTAATAGACTCTACGTGTATGTCGCGGTTTCTTCTACTGGATGGCTCTGTAGTTGAAGGGCCTGCAAAACGCTCACTTAAAAATTACAGAACCCAATTTGACGGAGATAATCTGCTAATATACAACTAAAAAGGGTTGCCTCCTTCTAAGAAAACAACCCATTCCATTTTTCCAGCTTTTGCTGATTACATTTTTCTAATCTGTATTATTCAGGCTAATATCTGTAATGATCAGGTTTGTAAGGTCCATTTTTAGGCACACCCAGATACTCAGCCTGTTCATCTGTAAGCTCTGACAATTTCACACCAATCTGCGGTAAATGCAGGCGAGCCACTTCCTCGTCAAGATGCTTAGGTAAACGATATACTTTGTTTTCCAGATCATTTTGCCACAGTTCCAGCTGAGCTAAAGTCTGATTTGAAAATGAATTGCTCATCACAAATGAAGGATGGCCTGTAGCACAACCTAAATTTACCAGGCGACCTTCTGCCAGCAAAAATATTGAATGACTGTCTTTGAATTTGTACTCATCCACCTGAGGCTTAATGTTTATTTTTTCCACATCCGGTGTATTGTTTAGCTTTTCTACCTGTATCTCATTATCAAAATGGCCGATATTGCAGACGATAGCCTGATCTTTCATCCGTGACATGTGGTCTGCAGTGATCACGTCTTTGTTCCCTGTAGCTGTCACAAAAATGTTGGATTCTTCCAGTGCATCTTCAATTGGAACGACCTGAAAACCTTCCATTGCAGCCTGCAAAGCACAGATAGGATCAATTTCGGTAACCAGCACGCGTGCTCCATAAGAACGCAATGAGTGCGCCGAGCCTTTACCGACATCTCCATAACCCAAAACAGTAACCACTTTACCGGCCAGCATTACATCTGTTGCTCTTTTAATTCCGTCTGCCAGTGATTCGCGACATCCATAAAGATTATCAAATTTGGATTTTGTAACTGAATCGTTCACATTGATTGCCGGAGTCAACAGTTTTCCTGCTTTTTCCAACTGATATAGGCGATGTACACCGGTAGTTGTTTCTTCAGAAACCCCTTTAAGTTCCTTTACTACTTTATTCCAATGGCGTTGGTCTTCATCATAAATCTTTTTTAGACGATTGACCAGGCCTTGTTCTTCGGTATTTTCATATTTTTTATCAAACAGTTCGGGATTGTCTTCCAATTCCTTTCCTTTATGAACCATCAGGGAAGCATCTCCGCCATCATCTACAATTAAATGAGGACCTAAGTTCCCGGGAAAAGTAAGTGCGCGGCTGGTTGCCCACCAATATTCCTGCAAGGTTTCTCCTTTCCAGGCAAAAACCGGTACTTGTGAATCTCTCACAACAGCGGCCGCAGCGTGATCCTGAGTTGAAAAAATATTACAACTGGCCCAGCGAACATCTGCACCAAGTTCTTTTAATGTTTCTATTAAAACAGCCGTTTGGATCGTCATATGCAAAGAACCGGTTATCCGGGCTCCCTGTAATGGCTTTACTTTCGCATACTTCTCTCTGACGGCCATCAATCCGGGCATTTCTTTTTCTGCAATTTCAATTTCTTTGCGACCAAAGTCTGCCAGTGAAAGGTCTTTTACTTTGTATTCCAATGTGGCAATACCTGCTTCTTTCATAAGCTTCTATTGTTTGCTGTCAGTATTATTTTCCTGACATGGTTGATATATATATAAGTGTTATCTCAATTTGAAAAAAAAGGTCTGCAAAGATAAACTTTTTTTCCTTCGTAATTTTGCCGACCTGTTGATTTGGTTTTTATTATCTTTGCTTTGTTTAATGTGTCCGGTCTAAAAAAGTTACATCTGTTTTACAATAGCTGTTTGATCAGCTTTTACCAGAGTTTCGTTTCAATTCTAAGAAATTATAGTGTGTATGAGTCTGCTTTTAAACAGGAAAATACGTGGAGATGTTCAGATTGGTGTGTGGAAAATTGAAGAAACTCCGGATCAACTGCTGGGAATGCTGCAGTTAACTCCGATGGAGGAAAGAATTTATAATTCTATACAAAATGAAGAACGCAAGAAACAATGGCTCTCCTACAGGGTTATAATCAAAAAGTTACTCAACCTTGGCAAAGTACTCGATATTAACTATGATAAGCAGGGGAAGCCCAAAATTTTAAATCATTATTTGCGTGTCTCTGTGACACATTCCGGCTGTTTCTCTGCTGCTATCCTGCACAAAAACAAACCCACAGGTATTGACATTGAAAAAATTTCGCCTCGCATTAAACGTGTCAAAACGAAATTTTTATCTCAACAGGAATTAAATGAAATTTCCGATCCGGAAGATCTTGAGACACTACATATATACTGGGGCGCCAAAGAAGTTATTTATAAACTGCAAACCTTAGGTATCATTTCTCTGCGCAAACATATTTACATACACCCATTTGATCTTCAAAACACAAATATCATATACGGAGAAATAAGGCACGAACATCTGAATTGTCAATTAAAAATTACAGTTGAACGTATTGAAGATTATATGCTTGTATATTCTGTTGACAAAACCCGGGAGTGTGATAAATAGACCATTGCTAAACTTTATCATTCAAAGCCTGTAAAACCGGAAATCATGAAACGACAAACCAAAGCTTATCTTCTTGCATTCACAGCAATTTTATTTTGGTCCACAGTGGCTTCCGCATTTAAAATTTCGCTGGAATATCTGGATTATAAGTCTCTGCTTTTCTATTCAGCCTTAACTTCTTTGGTTATCCTTTCCATTATTATCATTTCAAATGGTCAATTTCGTAAACTCCGGTCTATAAAACGCTCTGATCTTTTCATCTCAATGCTACTGGGTTTTTTCAATCCCTTATTGTATTACTTGATATTATTCAAGGCTTATGATATTTTACCTGCTCAGGAAGCCATGACCCTGAATTATACCTGGCCCCTGGTTCTTTCATTGCTGTCGGCTCCACTTTTGGGTCAGAAACTTACTTTTAAAAGCGTTATTGCTCTTTTGGTAAGTTTTTCAGGAATCCTGATAATAGCCACAAACGGAAAACTTGCTTCGCTAAATTTTACAAACTTATACGGTGACCTGCTGGCTATCGGAAGCTCCATAATCTGGGCTCTTTTTTGGCTGCTCAATGTAAAAAGTCAACTTAGGGAAACCCTAAAACTTTTCTTAAACTTTTTTTGGGGAAGTATCTACATGCTTATCATCATGCTGATTACCGGTGGAATATATATGCCCGATATTTATGGGTTGGGAGGTGCCCTGTATATCGGTGCTTTTGAAATGGGTATTACCTTTGTTTTCTGGCTAAAAGCTATGCAGCTTACGGAAAGAACCGATAAAATAAGTCAATTTGTATTTTTATCTCCCTTTTTGTCTTTAATATTTATTCACATCTTTGTCGGAGAAACAATTAAGACATATACGCTGGGAGGACTAACCTTAATTATACTGGGAATACTAATACAACAATACAGCAGGAAAGCAAAAAAAATATAGAGAAAAGGAAATAATTTTATAATATTGCGTCGTAATTACACAACTATGACTATTCTAGAACAAATCCAATCGAAAAAAACTCCGGGTTTAGCAATTTTAATAGACCCGGACAAAACAGATAGCCGTAAAATCCAGGACTTAACCAGTACGATAGATGCCGGTAAAGTTGATTTTTTCTTTGTCGGAGGAAGCCATATTACCACAGGAAACATCAACGAAACGATATTTTCGCTGAAAAGCCAAAGCAACCTTCCCGTAGTTTTATTCCCCGGGAGCGTGCTTCAAATAGCAGATAAAGCCGATGCAGTGCTGTTCCTGTCTTTAATATCCGGTCGCAATCCGGAATACCTGATTGGACAACATGTGATTGCCGCACCCTATATTGAGAAGATTTCTCTGGAAACAATTCCCACAGGATATATGCTTGTAGATAGTGGCCAAAGCACAACAACTTCCTATATGAGCAATACGATTCCTTTGCCGATAGACAAACCCGGACTTGCAGCATCCACTGCTTTGGCAGGTGAGCTTCTCGGATTAAAACTAATCTACGCAGATGCCGGAAGCGGAGCCAAAAACAACATTCCGGATGAAATGATTAAAGCCATTAAAGAAAAAATTAGCATTCCATTAATTGTAGGAGGCGGCATCCGGAGCGCAAAAACCGCTCAGGAAAAAATAGATGCCGGCGCCGACTTAATTGTGGTTGGGAATGCCATCGAAGATAATCCTTCTTTTATCAATGAAATAATGAGCATTTTTTAAATAGTTATAATTAAGAAAATGATTAAATAGATTGATAGTCATATAGTTATCGAAAACGAGGAAAATAACGCCATTATTTGTCATTAGTAGTCATTTTACCGGCTGTTGTCAAATATAAGCGCCTCAATAAGTCCTAAAGGAAATGACCCAAAGGAAAATGAAACAAAGAATAAAAACAGAAAAATTAACAATCACATTACCAGAGTTTTGAAAAATCTAAAATTATGAAAAAACTAATTGCATTTTTATTATTCAGTATATTCCTGATAACCTCTATCCGGGCCATTGGTCAGGAAGATGAATTAAAAGAATTAAGTTTAAGAGATGCATTTCGTGGCTCCTCTTATCCGGAACGTCTTTCGAATACAGCATGGAAACCCGGAAAGGCTGTGTTTACATTTGCCGAAAACAACAAACTAATGCAAATTCAGCCTGAAGAAGGTGCAGAAAAAAACTCAATGCTAACATTGGAAGAACTCAATAGTGCTTTAAAGAATAGCGAAATAGATACAACCCCAAAACTACCGTCATTTAAATGGCAGGGTGAAAACACTGTTATTTTTACTCACGCCAATCAGTATATCACTTATCAGGTAAAGGATAAAAAAGCCAAACTACTTTTTGACTTTGACGAGAAAGCAGAAAACAAAGATTATCATCAAAAAGGCAAGATGCTTGCCTATACGATTGATAACAATCTATATCTTGACGGAATCGCAGGAGAAAAACAAGTCACAAAAGAAAGCAATGAGGAGATTTTATATGGTCAGGAAGTGCACCGCCGGGAATTTGGCATAAGTAAAGGAACGTTCTGGAATGATAACGGTGATAAATTAGCCTTTTACAGAATGGATGAAACCATGGTTGCCGATTATCCTTTAGTAGATATCGAAACCCGGATTGCCAGCGTGGAAAACACTAAATACCCTATGGCCGGACAGGCCAGCCACCATGTAACAATTGGTGTTTTTGACCTGAATACCAACGAAACGATTTATCTGAATACAGGAGAACCAAAAGAACAATATCTTACCAACGTCACCTGGCATCCCAATGGTGAAACCATCTATGTTGCTGTGTTAAACCGTGATCAAAATCACCTGAAACTTAACGCATATAATGCAGAAAACGGAAAAAAGATAAATACTTTATTTGAAGAAAAACATGAAAAATATGTAGAGCCTGAACACGGACCGGTCTTTCTTCCCTGGAATGAGGATCAATTCCTGTGGTATAGTAAACGTGATAATTTTCAGCACCTTTATCTTTATAATACAAAAGGGGAACTTCTTCATCAGGTAACAACCGGAGATTATGATGTTTTAAGCATCGATGGCTTTAATAAAAAGAAAGAACAGGTTTTCGTTACAACAACGAAAGAAAGTCCTGTTGAGCGTCATCTCTATGCCGTAGATATTGACAACAAAGACATTGAAAAAGTAACCGAAAAACAAGGAACACATAACGTAAAAATAAGTCCCGACGGAAAATATTTCCTTGATGTTTTCAGCGATATAAAAACCGGAAGTGAATATACATTACGGTCGATAAAGGATAATAAAATTCACCAAACTTTAGTTGAATCGAATAATCCGCTCAAAGAAAACTTTAAAATCGGCAAAACGGAAATTTTCACAATAAAAGCAGCCGATGACCAAACCGATTTGTATTGCCGGATGATTAAACCTCACGATTTTGATGAATCGAAAAAATATCCGGCTATAATTTATGTTTATGGTGGTCCACATGCACAACTAATCCAAAACACGTATCTGGGTGGAGGGAACATTTTCCTGAATTACCTGGCCAACCAGGGCTATATCGTTTTCACTGTGGATAACCGCGGATCAGCAAACCGGGGACTGGAATTTGAGAACATAATACACAGAAATGTTGGCGAAGTTGAAGTAGCTGACCAAATGAAGGGTGTGAACTATCTGAAGAACAAGCCTTTCATAGATACAAACAGACTAGGTGTGGACGGCTGGAGTTATGGCGGTTTCATGACAATCTCCATGCTGCTCGATCATCCGGAAACATTTAAAGCAGGTGTAGCCGGAGGACCTGTTATTGACTGGAAGTATTATGAGGTAATGTATGGAGAACGGTACATGGACACTCCATTAGACAATCCTGACGGCTATAAATCAGCCAACCTGCTGAATAAAGCCGGCAATCTGAACAGTCGCTTACTTGTCATTCACGGCACTAAAGACCCGGTTGTTGTCTGGCAACACAGCCTGAAGTTTTTAAAAACGGCTATTAAGCAAAGAAAAATGGTCGATTACTTCGTATATCCCGGGCAAGAGCACAATGTTAGCGGTATTGACCGCCTGCATTTATATAAGAAAATAGAACAATATTTTAAAGATCATTTATAAGCCATAGGCGAAATACGCTAACAGCGTAAGTCTTTTAAAAAAAATATTTTTATCCCCTCGCAACAATCTGTAAGAGGAACACAAAAAAACCTTTCCCACATTCGCAGGGAAAGGTTTTTTTGTGCGGAATTACAGCTTGGTTTTTAATATAATAAATCCCTGTTTATACTCCTTGAATCCCGCATCTTTAGATTAATTTTGATCGTCTTGCCCAATAAAAAAAAGGTACTTGCATTTTTTCATTGCAAGTACCTTTTTTGAAGCTCCTCCTCTTGGACTCGAACCAAGGACCCTCTGATTAACAGTCAGATGCTCTAACCAACTGAGCTAAGGAGGAATTTTATTTCTGAAAAAGTGGTGCAAATATAATGCATGTTTTTAAATAAGCAATACCTTTGCAAAAAAAAATATTATTTTATTATTTTGTGCTCACGACATACAGGCAAAATAATCAGAGACACAAATCAAATAATAAAACAAGAGCAAAGTCATCTTTTTGCCCCGTATTACTGCAGTTTTTATTATTCGATTAACGAACATAGCATGTGTCAGAAAATAATAACATAAACCTGTGTATCACAATTAAAATCAATATAATCTTATGAAAAGCGTATTAGGAATAGGAAATGCACTGGTCGATGTACTGGTGAAAGTAAATGATGAATCAATTTTAGAGGAATTTGACCTGGCCAAGGGCAGTATGCAATTGGTTTCTGAAAAAATAGCATCTAAAATAGATAAGGCCACTGAAAAGTACAATAAAGAACAAGCTTCCGGAGGGTCTGCATCAAATACTATGCGAGGTCTGGCTAAATTAGGTATAGAGTCCGGTTATATTGGAAAAGTGGGAAAAGACAAAACAGGAGATTTCTTTCGTAAAGAACTTGAGGAATATAATATCAAGCCCCATCTTCTCACTGGTTCCACAAATACAGGTCGCGCAATAACAATAATTACGCAGGATACAGAAAGAACATTCGCCACACACCTTGGTTCTGCCATTGAAATGACAGCAAAAGACCTTCCCAAGGAGGTGTTTGAACAATATGATATTGTTCACTTAGAAGGCTATCTGGTGCAAAACCGCGAACTAATGCAAAAAATAGCTGAACTTGCTAAAGCTGCAAAAGCTGAAGTTTCTATAGATTTAGCCAGCTTTAACATCGTTGAAGACAATCTGGACTTTTTGGAAGAGTACATTGACAATAACGTGGACATAGTCTTTGCTAACGAAGAAGAAGCAAAAGCATACGGCAAAGGAAGTACAGAAGACGGTTTTTATAAATTAGGCAAACAAACTAAAATTGCTGTTATCAAAACCGGTAAGAATGGTTCTGTAATCCATTCCGAGGGAGAATTGTATGAAGTTGCCTCCATCCCATCAGAAGTTATTGACACAACAGGTGCCGGTGACCTTTATGCATCCGGGTTTTTATATGGCTACATCAACAATTACAATTTGAAAAAATGCGGCGATATCGGATCTCTACTGGCAGGAATGGTCATTGAACTCGTTGGAGCTAAAATTGATGAACATCGATGGGCTGAAATTAAAACGATGCTTAAACATTTATAAAAATACAATAAGCACCATTTTTTCAATAGAATCGGCTCAACACTGGTAATAATACCTTTTATTTCGACCTTCCTATGATAGGAGATTTAAAACATCTATAGCCACCATTGCTATAGAGCTGTTTTAAAAAAATTACTTTTTTTGGTATCAATCAGATTAAATTTTATAATTTTAGCAGCTATTAAATTAGCGGGTATTAATAATAATCAAGTTTAATCATTTATGAATCGAACCCGATGGAATCGGGACGAGTTCCCCCGCATTATATGACGGGGTAAGCATAACACCGAATTAATCAAATTTAATCATATGAAAGTATTCGAGACCAAAGACATCCGAAATGTAGCCCTCATAGGCAGTGCTAAATCGGGAAAGACCACGATTGTAGAATCCATGCTTTATCATGGAAAGGTAATCCAAAGAAAAGGTTCTGTTGAATCAGGCAATACGGCTTCCGATTATCGTCCCATTGAGTTGGACAAAGGCAACAGTATTGTTACCAGTGTTTTACACACCTTTTATGATAACACCAAAATCAATATTTTGGACACTCCGGGATCTTCAGACTATATTGGAGAACTTGTGACTTCTCTGCATGCAGCAGACACTGCTGTTATGACGTTGAACGGAGCAAATGGTGTGGAAGTTGGTAATGAAATCGGCTGGCGCTATGCAACAAAGTCAGAGATCCCAACCATGTTTTTGGCCAATTATATGGATAATGAAAATGTGAAGTTTGATGAGCTTATCCAACAAATGAAAACATTTTTCGGGAATGCTGTTATTGCAGCACAATACCCATTAAATCCGGGGCCAGACTTCAATGCCATCATTGATTTGGTTTTGAACAAGATGATCAAATTTGATGAAAACGGCAAATTTGAACTCCATGATATTCCTGAAGAAGAAAAAGAAAGAGCTGAGGAGATGCAGCTTAACCTTATCGAAGCTGCTGCTGAAGGTTCAGAAGAGTTGATGGAAAAATACTTTGAAACCGAAACGCTTACCCTGGAAGAAATGCGGGAAGGTTTAAATTTAGGTCTCCAGAAACGTGCGGTTTTCCCGGTTTTTATCGCTTCCGCCAAAAATGAAACCGGAATTACACGCCTAATGGAGTTTATTAAGTCGTCAACACCATCACCGGAACAAGCTCCGCCTGCCAAAACAAAAGAAGGCGATGAGTTGACCTATGATGCCAATGAACCTTTTACTGCTCAAATCTTTAAAACATCCATTGAAAGCCATCTTGGAGAAGTTGCCTTTATGAAAATCTATTCAGGTAAAGTTCAGGAAGGCAATGATGTAATCAATGGACATACAGGAAACAAAGAGCGAATTACACAAATTTATGCTATGGCCGGCAAAAACCGCGAACGCATGGAAGAAGCTCACGCCGGTGATATCGTAGCTACTATCAAATTAAAAGACTCGAAAGTCAATACTACACTTAATGATTCTTCTGTCAGTGACCGTGAGGTTGAGCCATTAGAATTCCCGAATCCGCTCTACACCACAGCCATTAAAGCAACCAATAGTTCTGATGAAGAGAAAATGGGAACATTCCTGCAGGATATCATCAATATGGACCCCTCTCTTGATTTGGAGTATTCAAAAGAATTAAGGCAAATCATCCTCCGGGGAATGGGAGAACAACACATTAATAATGTTAAATGGATTTTTGAAAATGTTCATAAAATTGATATAACTTTATATACAGCTAAGGTACCCTATCGCGAAACGATCACCAAAACTTCCAAATCATACTACCGTCATAAAAAGCAAAGTGGTGGCGCCGGGCAGTTCGGCGAAGTTTACATCATGATTGAACCATATTATGAGGGGAAAGAACCTCAACAGGAATATCCAATCCGTAAAACAGAAGAATATGATCTGAAATGGGGTGGCAAGTTAATCTATAACAATTGTATTGTAGGAGGTGCCATAGATAACAAATTTTTGCCTGCCATATTAAAAGGAATTATGGAAAAACTGGAAATCGGCCCTCTGACCGGTTCTTATGCACGCGATATCGTCGTAAATGTTTACGATGGTAAGATGCACCCTGTAGACTCTAATGAAGTTTCCTTTAAAATTGCCGGACGCATGTCTTTCAGTGATGCCTTTAAAAAAGCCGCACCACAAATCCTTGAACCTATATATGATATGGAAGTAATCGTTCCCGAAGAAAAAATGGGTGACGTGATGACCGATCTCCAGGGCAGACGAGCTATTATTATGGGAATGGAAGGTAAAGGAATCTATCAGCATATCAAAGCAAAAGTGCCGTTGGCTGAAGTTGCAAAATACTCTACAGCACTCAACTCCCTGACAAGTGGCCGGGCATTCTATACTCTTCAATTTGCGGAGTACTCACCGGTTCCACCGGATATTCAGGAAAAACTGATTAAAGAATATGAAGAAAGTCAAGAAGAATAAAAGAGAAAAAAGAAAAGGGGCCCAAAACAGGCCCCTTTTTCTTTCATGGGTAATTAATAGTGCTGATTTCGAAGTCTAGTATTTTCAAAACTGCACCTTTTACTTATTTAGACACAATAAAATTTCAATTTGTTGCCTGAAAATTAAAATTTCTTTATCCAAAGTACTATGTACTCATAATGACAATAAAAGTTACAGTTTGTTCAAGAAATTATTCCAGAAACCTATAGCAATAAGTTATTTCATTTACAGTAACCCAAATATGTGGGATAAATAACATCCATTATCTTTTTATTTTGTGTTTTACAGCACTCACTATTTAGACTAAACATTCCATCGCCTTCACTGTTTTCCATGTAATTACCTTATGAAAAATAAATTAATAATACTTACATGGCTTTCAATACTTATTTTAAGCCTTTCGGGAAATTCTCAGAACAATAAAACTATGGAAAAAGCAACATTTGGCGCCGGATGTTTCTGGTGTGTAGAGACAATATTTAAACATGTAAAAGGAGTAGACACCGTAACCTCTGGTTATAGCGGTGGTGAAATAAAAAATCCGTCGTATCAGCAGGTAGCCAGCGGCCAGACCAATCATGCAGAAGCAGTTCAAATACATTTTGATCCCAAAGTAATATCATATCAGGAACTACTTGAAATCTTTTATAAAACCCACGATCCTACCCAGCTAAACCGTCAGGGTGCAGATGTAGGTACTCAGTACCGTTCCGTTATTTTTTATCATGATGACAAGCAAAAAGAAACGGCAACAGCAATTAAGAATAAACTGGATAAGGCCGGGATTTGGGATAAACCTATTGTAACAGCTATAGAGCCATATAAAAACTTTTATCCGGCAGAGGATCATCACCAGAATTATTATGCAAAAAATAAAAACCAGGGCTATTGCCAAATTGTTATTACACCCAAGCTGGAAAAATTTAAAGAAGTCTTTAGTGACAAATTAAAATCCTCCTCACGGGATGAATAAAACTCTATTTATTCTTAATTGAGTCAGGTCTAAAAAGGTCACATTTGATTTTCACCGGCTGTGATACATTTAGTGTTTTTAGACCGGACTCTTAATTCATTCAAAGACATTCTCTTTCCAGGTATATTCAAATAATACCCGCCGGAGGATAATTTCAGAAAATCTTTCTACTTTTGTCGTGCAATCATCTTTGATTGGTAAAGTAAGAGAAGTATAAAACGAATTTTAATAAAACCGTCAGACAATTAAAACTTATGAAGTTTTTAATTACGGGATTAGGTAATATGGGGCCTGATTATGAGGGCACACGACACAATATTGGATTTGACGTGCTTAACCACCTCGTGTCCGAAAAAGAAGGCAAATTTGAAGTGAAGCGATATGGTGATGTGGCTCAGATAAAGCATCGCGGGAAAACCCTTATTTTACTCAAACCATCCACATTTATGAATTTAAGCGGCAAAGCTGTACGCTACTGGCTGGAGAAAGAAAAAATCCCGGTAGAACGTTCCCTGGTTGTTACCGATGATGTCGCATTGCCTTTAGGAACTATCCGGATCAAAAAAAAAGGCAGCGACGGTGGTCATAACGGACTGGCCGATATTATAGCAAAACTGGGAAGAAGCGACTTTCCCCGGTTGAGATTTGGTGTGGGCAATGAATTCCCAAAAGGAACACAAATAAACTATGTCCTCGGAAAATGGACGGATGAAGAAATTCCCATCATTAAGCCCCAAATAAAAAAAGCTGCAGATAGTATTTTGACATTCTCGTTCATGGGAATTGAAAAAGCCATGAATTTATACAACAACAAATAACAACATCCCAAACGTTAGTTATAAGCTGTAGCATTCAGATAAAAGCTTTCTTTTGTCTTGTATTGCATTGATTTTGTGTCCATAATAATTTTTTCAAATATTTTTTTCTGTTTCCTGTAACAAAATTTCACCTTCCCCGTCACACTATCAAACAAACATTAAAAACATAACATCATGAAAGCTATTACACTCACAACCGCTATTGCAATCATCTTAATGACAGCAACCAGTCTTAATGCTGAAAACAAAGAAAATTCAGATCAAAATGAAATCAAACTAACGGAAGAGGCTTATGTAGACGACGTACCTTTCGACACTGAAAAAATAGTATCCACATTAGATGAAGACAAAACAGCTAAAAAAGATGATGAAGTAAAACTACAGGAAGAAGAATATGTGAATGATGTATCAATAGATACACGGGAAGTTATTGTCAACTATTTTCAAAGCCTGTGGAAAGACACAAAAGACTTCACCGGAAAATTCACAGACAAAGTAAGATCTTACAATGAAAAAGGGATCATAAATAACAATCAGCTTGATATCGCTACGCTTTATGAAATTATCATCCAACCTGATGAAGATGAAGTAGAGCTAAAAGAAGAACCTTATGTTGATGATGTACCATTTGACACTGAAGATGTAGTAAATACAAAATAAGAAACTGTTTTATTGGTTTAATCCCTAAGCCTAACAACCAATTACAACAGAAGCTGACCAAAAAGGTCAGCTTTTTTTTTGCATTTTTTTATTTTTACTTTATATTCGCCTAAAACAAAAATAACTATAGCTATGAAAAAATTTGCAATTATTTTATCAGGTTCCGGAGTTTATGATGGTTCAGAAATTCATGAAAGTACTCTCAGTATGTTGGCAATAAAACGTGCCGGTGCTGATTATGATATCTTTGCACCCGACATTGATCAACATCATGTGATTAATCATTATACCGGAGACGTAATGGATGAAAAACGAAATGTCTTAGTAGAAGCAGCTCGAATTGCCCGGGGAAATATCAAACCCCTTTCCCGGTTTGACGCCGGCGTTTACGATGCATTGCTTATGCCCGGTGGCTTTGGTGCCGCAAAGAACTTATCTTCCTTTGCTTTTCACGGACCAGCTTGTACAGTAGCCCCGGAAGTGGAAAAAGCCATTAAAGATATGCATGAGGCCAACAAACCTATTGGTGCACTTTGTATCTCACCGGTGGTTGTTGCTGCTGTATT
>JBNJGZ010000034.1:0-19232 GCA_051748065.1 Bacteroidota bacterium | reverse complement strand
TGTGTGTCGAAAAAATTGTCGCCATGGAGGTTTCATATCTTTTTGTATACTGATTTCATAACCTGAAGTATCAGATATTTTTTGAGTGTGCAGCGTTGATAATAACTTTTGGGATTATTTTAAATTACCAAACAGGGTACAGATAAGATGCGGATATCTGGGAACGATAATGCTATCTGCCGGCAGTTAAATGATTGGCTATAAAAGTTTGAAAACAATTTAATTGCTATAAAGAACCAGATTTATGATACTCTTAACTATCAAAAAGTGAGCGTAAAAGGTATTTAGAATAATTCTAATAAAAAAGAACTTTGATTTTAATAAGATAATTGTTTAATTAGCCAAAGCAAAAATTTTAAAATCAAAGTATTATGGCTGAAGAAACCCAAAATTTCAAACCATTTGTTTCATCGGAAACAAAGATGGCTGAATTTACTTTGCGTGGATTGCTCATTGGTTTGGTTCTGGCGATTATTCTTGGTGCAGCCAATGCATATCTGGGCCTTAAGGCCGGTATGACAATCGCCGCCACCTATCCGGCAGCTGTTATAGGTATGGCAATTTTACGCGCCATGAAAGGAACCATTCTTGAGGAAAATTTCACCAGAACAGTTGGCTCTATCGGAGAGTCAGTTGCTGCCGGTGCAATTTTTACATTACCGGCATTTTACATTAGTGGTATCTGGGAAGAATTTTATACACCGGGTCACTATCTTATTTCTGCTGTGATCATGCTTACCGGTGGTGTACTGGGAATTATGTTTGTTGCATTACTCCGGCGTGTGATGGCCAATGATGCATCACTGCCTTTTCCGGAATCTCAGGCGGCTGCAGCTATTCATAAAACCGGGCAGACCGGAAGCGGGTCCAAATACCTTTTCTGGGCCATGGGGCTTGGTGGTTTGGTTAAAGCTATGGGTGAGCTTCGCTTGTTCTTGCCTGTTTATAAAAAGTTTATTGCTTTTAAAGAGCAATTTATTACAGGAGCAGGAGAAGCTATAAAAGCCAAAGGCGGTATTATGCTTGGTACTCCCGGGCTAAAACCAGCTTATGTAGGGGTGGGCTATATTATTGGACCACGCCTGGCAGGTCTTGCTCTTAGTGGTGGTGTTATCGCCTGGGGGCTCTTAACACCGCTGACTTTATATTTTATTTCACCTTTTGTTGATTTTTCAGCATGGGCCCAATATTTGTTAGATCAGGGTCTTGCTGCCGGGATGTCAGAAGCTCAGGAAAAAGTTCAGGATCCTATGTTCCGGATTAATGCTGTTTGGAAATCTGTTATACGGCCGGTAGCTATTGGCGGAATGCTTGTAGGAACAGCATGGACGCTATGGGGAATGAGAAAAAGCCTTGGGCAGGGAATTGCCCGCTCTGTAAAAGACCTGAAAGAATCGGCCAAGGGTACCTCCTCTACTGAACGTATTGAAAAAGACATTAGTTTTATCTGGATTATGCTGGGCATTGTTGCTTCAGGTATTGTTACCTATTTAATTGCCCATTTTATTTTTGATGCTGAGGTTGTCACTGCTATTATTGCCTCTGCAGTGATGGTGATATTTGGCTTCTTTTTTGCCGCCGTTTCCGGATATTTGGTAGGAATTATCGGCTCCAGTAATAATCCAATCTCCGGTTTGACTATTTCAACGGTTGTTGTTACAGCGTTATTAATGCTATTATTAGGCGCTCAAGGCGAAAGCGGTGTAGCTTCTACCTTAGCAGTAGCCGCTGTTGTCTGTGTTTCAGCTGCTGTAGCAGGCGAAATGCTGCAGGACCTGAAAGCAGGACATATTCTTGGAGGTACTCCCTGGAAAATGCAGGTCGGAGATATTATTGGAGTGATTGCCGCTGCGGCTGTATTGTTTGTACCGCTTTTTATCCTGCATGAAGGAGATATTGCCATGGGTGAAAACCTTGGATATCAGGGCGGATTTGGAAGTATTGAATTACCTGCTCCACAGGCCAGCCTGATGGCTATACTTTCCCAGGGAATTGTTGGCGGTAGTATGGCCTGGCCATTGATTATTGTGGGAATGCTAATGGGGGTTGGGTTTATCCTGATGCAGGTGAAAAGTCCAATGCTTGTGGCTATTGGAATGTATTTGCCCCTTCAGACTACCTTTGCTATTTTTATCGGAGGTGTTATTAAAGGTATCCTGCAGTATTTCCAAAAGAAAAGAAAACATAGTGAAGAAAGGGTTGAAAAGACAAATAATATTGGAATATTACTGGCTTCAGGATTGATTGCCGGTGAAGCACTTATAGGATTGCTGTTTGCCGGACTTGCATTTGGAAATGTGGACTGGTGGAGATTTGATAATCCTTCCTATCTGGTATCTATTGCAATTTTTGTGATTATCGGTATTATTCTCGTTAGAATACCTATGAAACATTCAAAACCGAATGCTGATCAAGACTCTACTGAAGTCAATAATAAAGAAGATAGATAATGCAATAGAGCGGATAAGATAAAAACGAATAGGAATAAAGGGTAACTTTTCACATAGTTGCCCTTTTTTTTGTACATTTGAAGCAACAAAGAACCGAAAATGAATATTTTTCAAAGAAGAAAGATTTTAAAGAATGAAAATGGACTTGAGCTTATTCCTATAAGACGGCATGAGCATGAGATGGACGAAGAAGGCAAAGTTAAGCTGGTAGTGCCCAAGTTTAATAAGAAGTGGATGCAGAAGTTTTTTATTGCACCGGCCGGGAAAAAGACAGTAAATATTCAACTTGATGAAATGGGAAGTGCTGTTTGGCTTAGAATTGATGGAGAAAAAACGGTGGAGAAAATCGCCGGGGAATTAATAAATAATTATCCCGATACGGAAGAAGCTCAGGACAGAGTGCTATCGTTTATATCTATGCTTTATGAGCAAAGATATATAACGTTTCGTCAATTGGAAGAACAAAAAAAAAGAAATAATAACAGTCTATAAATTAATTTTAAATAAACATATTGGAGGAAATTATGAGTAACCTACAAGGAATTGAACCAGCTCAGGTCTGGAAAAATTTTGAAAGTCTGACGAACATCCCAAGACCATCAAAAAAAGAACAAAAAGCTGCCCAGTTTGTAAAAGAATTTGGCGAAAAGCTCGGTTTAGAAACAATAATGGATGAAACAGGAAATGTGATCATTAAGAAGCCGGCAACTCCCGGATATGAAGACCGTCAGGGTGTTATTTTGCAAGGCCATATTGACATGGTGCCACAGAAAAATAATGATGTGGATCATGATTTTGAAAAAGACCCGATTGAAGCCTACGTCGATGGGGAATGGGTGACGGCAAAAGGAACGACCCTGGGCGCTGACAATGGTATTGGTGTAGCTGCTGCAATGACCATTTTAGAGTCTGACGAAATTGAACACGGGCCTGTAGAAGCGTTGATTACTATTGATGAAGAATCCGGGATGACAGGCGCATTTGGATTAAAATCCGGAATGCTTGATGGAAAAATTCTTATCAATATGGACTCCGAAGATGAAGGAGAGTTATATATTGGTTGTGCCGGCGGCATGGACACTATTGCCACAATGCAATACAAGGAAGAAGACGTTCCCGCGAACATGAAAGCGTATAAGCTTTTTGTTAAAGGATTAAAAGGTGGCCATTCCGGACTGGATATTCACCTGGGACGCGGAAATGCTATTAAAATGCTGGACCGTTTCATGTTTAAAGCACAAAATGCACATGGACTCCGTCTTGGCGAAATGGAAGCCGGTAATATTCGTAACGCCATTCCACGTGAAGGTGAAGCTATTGTTGTAGTTCCGGAAAACAATGCATCGAAATTTGAAAAATTCGTTAAAGAATTTGAATCTGTTGTGAAAAACGAACTTGATAGCGTAGAGCCTGATATGAAGTTTTTTGCTGAAACTTGTGATGCGCCTTCGAAAATAATGAATGCAGATCAACAAGATTCTTTACTTAAAGGAATTTTTGGATGTCCGAATGGTGTGATGTCTTATATAGCTGAAATGCCCGATGTTGTTGAAACTTCTACCAGCATGGGTATTGCTGTTATCAAAGATGGGAAAGCACAAATCACTACCCTGCAGCGTAGCTCCGTTGACAGCCGTAAAGAAGGATTAGGTGATATGATAAGAAGTGTGTTTGAGCTGGCAGGAGCTAATGTGGAACACAAAGGAACTTATCCCGGATGGAAACCGGATGTAAATTCACCCATTTTGGCAACAATGAAAGAAGTGTATAATGAACGCTTCAATAAAACTCCGGAAGTAAAAGTTATTCACGCCGGGTTGGAATGTGGAATTATTAAGGATGTTTATCCTGATCTGGATGCCATTTCATTTGGTCCGACAATTAGTTATCCGCATTCTCCGGATGAAAAGATCAATATAGAGACAACACAAAAATTCTGGCAGTTCCTTGTTGATACGTTGAAGAAGGTGCCAAAGAAATAAATAATGATAAATTAAAAGCTTGCATTTGGGAGTGCTTTATGGAAAGTGCTCCCATTATTAAAAAAAATCTTTGATTTTTATTTGCATAAGCTGAAAAAACATTTATCTTTGCAAACCTTTAAATAAACACGTATTTGTAGGTGTTAACTACAGAAATGCAAAACGGAAAAAGCTGGAACAATGAAAAGAACATTTCAACCTTCGAAGAGAAAAAGAAAAAACAAGCATGGTTTTCGCGAACGCATGAAAACAGCTAATGGACGTAAGATTTTGGCCAGAAGAAGGGCTAAAGGACGTAACAAACTGTCAGTTTCAGATGAACCACGCCATAAGAGGTAGATAGGTTTGGGATTAATTAGATTTATCTATACATAAGAATTTTAAAGGCTGGCATTTGTCAGCCTTTTTTGATTGTGCGAGAGTTATCATACGGCCTAAAATTCCTGTAAATTGAAATACCATAGCAAAATTTTGATACGTTATCCCAATCAAATATATTATTGTTATTTTTGCTTGGATGAAAGAACGAAGTTATGCTTAAATTCCTTTTTTTTATAATTTTTATTTATTTGTTTTTCCGATTTTTGGGTATATATATATTACCTTGGCTGGTAAAGCGTTATATAAAAAAAACACAACGGAAATTTTATGAGCAAAATCCTGAAGCTGATCCTGATTTTCAAAAAAAGAAAAAGAAGAAAGAAGGAAAAGTGAATATAAAAAAAGGAAAAAAGAAAGGTGATCAAAAGCATGATGAGTTAGGAGAATATGTAGATTATGAAGAAATTGATGATGATTAAAACGTTTGTTTATGTCAAAAAAAATCAACTTTAAGGCTTATTTACCTTATGTGCTTGTAATTGTTGCCTTTCTTGTATTGGCAATAGGTTTTGTCAACCCGGTTTTGCAAGGGAAGAAACTTTTTCAGAGTGATGTGCAGCATTTTAAAGGCATGTCCAAAGAGATTAAAGAGTACCGGGAAATAACCGGTGACGAAGCCCTTTGGACAAACCGTATGTTTGGGGGCATGCCGGCGTATCAAATTTCCGTGAAAGGGAAAAATAATGTGGCTAAACCATTATTAAAAATCTTAACACTTAATTTACCTCAACCCGCCAATTATATATTTCTTTATTTTATTGGTTTTTTTATTTTGATCATGGCTCTTCAGCGAAATTTATGGATTGGGGTGTTAGGTGCATTAGCTTTTGCTTTCTCTTCCTATTTTATAATCATTATTGAAGCCGGGCATAATACCAAAGCACTTGCTATTGGCTTGATGCCTCCATTGTTTGCCGGAGTTTATCTGCTGTTTCGGAAAAAATATCTGCTCGGGTTTATTTTAACAGTGGTTTTTACAGCTTTACAATTAAAAGCGAATCACCTTCAGATCACGTATTATTTATTTTATGTGTTATTAGCTTATGGGATTTCCGAGCTCATATATCATATTCAGATCAAGCAGCTTCGCCCTTTGTTAAAGGCTGTTGGGCTTATGCTTGCAGCATTGGTCATTGCTATAGGGGTAAATGCTGTAAACTTCTGGATGTCATATGAAGCCGGAGAATACTCCACCAGGGGAGAACCAGTGCTTAGTATGAATAAAGAAAATCAATCCGAAGGATTAGACCCAGATTATATTATGGCCTGGAGCTACGGAAAAGCGGAAACATTCACATTGCTTATCCCTGATTTTATGGGAGGGGCCAGCCAAAAAGAACTTTCTGAAGACTCCGAAACTTATCAAACAATGGTAAACAAGGGAGTCCCCAGGCAAAATGCTAAACAATTTATCGAACAAGGAGTTCCGGTTTATTGGGGGAAACAACCTTTTACTTCCGGTCCGGTATATGTAGGAGCCTTGATATTTTTCTTCTTTATCTTTGGTATGTTTATCGTTGAAGACCGCTATCGATGGTGGATATTGATAGTTACAATATTAGCTGTTTTTTTATCCTGGGGAGATAATCTGGAGTGGTTTTCACAGTTCTTTATTCACAATGTTCCCGGATATAATAAATTCCGGGCGGTTTCCATGATTCTCGTTATTCCTGAATTTACCATGCCATTAATGATGGTATTGGCATTGCGCAGGATGTATAAAAAAGAAGTAAGTAAAGAACAGATATGGAAAGCTCTGAAATATACAACATTGGCCTTAGGTGGTTTATTATTGGTGATTTGGGCTATGGGGCCTGAATTATTCTCTTTTGTAGGTATTAAAGATCAACAACATCTGCAAAGCGGACAAATTCCTCAATGGCTTATGGATGCCATAAGGCAGGATCGAATAAGCATTATGCGGAAAGATACATTCCGTTCGCTGATAATTATTTTGCTTGGAGCCGGTGTAATTTGGCTTTGGCTGAAAAACAAGATAAAAGCCCAATATGCGATTATATCACTTATTGCCATAACGCTTATTGATCTCTGGGCCGTTGATCGACGCTACCTGGATACGGATGATTTCGTTAGCAAACGCAAGCATTCTACACCTTATACACCATCCCAGGCCAACAGAGCTATTATGCAGGATGATGATCCCAATTTCAGAGTGTTTAATCAAACCCAGGATCCTTTCCGGGAAGCTAAAACTTCATATTTCCATAACTCCATAGGAGGTTATCATGGAGCTAAACTACAACGCTATCAGGATATGATAGATTACCATTTATCGAAAGGGAATATGGATGTGTTTAATATGCTGAATACCAAATATTTTATTGTGCAGGGAGAAAATAACCAGCCTCAGGCCAGACGGAATCCCGGCGCATTAGGTAATGCATGGTTTGTTCAGGAGTATGAAATTGTCGCAAATCCTGACTCCGCAATTATGGCCCTGAATGATTTTGAGCCTTCAAAAACGGTCATTGTTGAAAAAGAACATGCAGATCCTCTTAAGGGAGAGAGCTTTTCTTTTGATAGCAATGCTGAGATAACATTAGAAGATTATAAGCCAAATCATCTGACTTATAAATCCACTTCTGATAAAGAGCAACTTGCTGTTTTCTCTGAAATATATTATCCTGAAGGTTGGCAAGTATATATTGATGGTGAAAAAGCAGAACATTTCCGTGTAAACTATATTTTACGGGGCATGATCGTTCCAGCTGGTGATCATAAAATTGAGTTTCAGTTTAAGCCGGGATCCTATTATGCCGGGCGGACGATCTCTGCAGTAAGTTCCGGGTTACTGATTTTGATCTTGCTTGGCGGAATTATTTGGGCAATCCGGAATGCATTAAGAAAAGAAGATAATGAATCAACAAAAGGATAAATACATTTTGAAAACGATATTGCCTTTCATTCGTGACAAATATGAATTGGAAGGTGATCCAAATGCTGAATTTTTTAGCATTGAAGGTTTTGATGGTGCTACTGAAGGTTCACTAATTTGGTGTAGCCCCAAAATGGAAGGGCGAGAAGACTTGATCCGTAATAGTAGGGCGGCTATTGTCATTTGTGATATAGGCGTTTCCAGGGGTCTTTCAAAGAATAAGACACTTGTAAAAACTGACAATCCCAGGAAAACTTTTATGGAGATTGTCAATGGAATGAAATCAAAAGAGCAGCAATATGGCGTTCACTCAACATCTGTCGTTCATCCTGATGCTGAAATTCATCCTGAGTCATGGATCGGGCCGTTTTCCTATATCGGGAAAAGCAAAATCGGAAAGGGCAGTGTGATACATGGACATGCCTATATCTATGACAATGTAACAATTGGAGAGGATACTGTTTTGGAAGCAGGTGTTGTGATTGGCGCTGATGGTTTTGGTTTTCAAAAGAATCATGACAATGACTGGGAGCGATTCCCTCATTTGGGCGGCGTTATTGTTGAAGATAATGTAGAAATTTCCAGTAATGCAACTATCGACCGTGGCGCTTTGGGCGATACGGTCATTGGAAGGAACACGAAAATTTCCAAAGAAGCCCATATTTCACATAATGTAATAACCGGGCAAGGCTGTATTATAGCTGGAGGTGCAATGGTCTCCGGTTCTGTAAAAATTGGTAATGACGTTTGGATTGGACCTAATGCAAGCCTTTTAAATAAAGTTACAATTGAAGACAATGTAACAATCAGCCTTGGGTCAGTGGTTACCAAAGATATTAAAACTGGATTTACTGCGGTGGGCAGCAGGATAATCCCGGAATCTATGATGAAAAAATAATAGAAATGCTGGAAGATATTATTAGGGATACATTGTTTTTGTCTGCTGATGCAGAAATAAAAGATGAACATGGGCCGGGCTCATTGGATGAATGGGATTCAATGGGCCATGTAAACATAATTGTTGCTGTGGAGGAATCTTTTCAGGTACAGATTTCACCTGATGAGATTCTAAAACTTCAGACAGTAAAAGATATCCGAGAACTTTTAAAACAAAAGGGGATCAAAGAGGTATAATATGATTATTGTACGAGAATTAATCAAAAATGCAATAAAGCACCCCGAGAAGACAGCAATCATAGCTGAGGGTCAGGAGTATTCTTATGAATGGCTTGCCAGGCATGTTATCGCTACAGCCTGCTTTTTGAAGGAGCAAGGGATAAACAAAGGTGACCGTGTGATGTTTGGTGCAGGTAAATCCGTGGATTTTGCATTGATGTATTTTGGCTCTCACGCAGCATCTGCTATTGCACAACCGATAAACATGAAACTGAGCCAGGATAATTTGGAATATATTTTTGCTCAATCTGAACCTGCGTACTTATGGTTTCCGGAGGAAAAAATTTCAAATGATTTGAATCCTAAACCGTTTGTTTTAACAGAAATAGAAAAGTATTTACCTGATGATATCAGAAATTATACTATTGATGTGTCAGAAAAGGATACGGCAGATTTGCTTTTTACAACCGGAACAACGGGAAACCCCAAAGGGGTGGAGTTGTCACATTTAAATATTACGGCTGGTGCTGTGAATACGAATGAGTTTATTGGTAATACTGCAGAAGATCGCGAGATAGTTCCATTGCCCTTGTTTCATGCTTTCGGATTAAGGCGGCTGCGTACCAATATGTTGTTGGGTGGTTCGGTCGTTATGATTGATGGTTTTATGCGACCTGATTTGATATTCGAAGGATTTGAGAAATGGAATGCTACAGGAATGTGCATGGTTCCTGCCGGTTATGGCATCATTCGAAAACTTACTGGTGATAAATTAGGGGATTACAAAAACCAGTTAAAATATATTGAATTTGGCTCATCGCCGATGAAGATGGAAGATAAAATTCAGATTTCAAAATTGCTGCCTAAAACTAAAATCTGCATGCACTACGGCTTAACCGAAGCTGCAGCAAATATTTTTATTGAATTTCATGGATCTTTTAAGAAACTTCATTCCTTGGGTCAACCAAGTCCAAATACCCATATCAGAATAGGAGATGACCAGGGGAATGCATTGAAATCCCGAGAAGTAGGTGAAATTCTTGTTCACGGTGATGTATTGATGAAGGGTTATTGGAAAGATGAAGAGCGAACAAAAAATGCTTTTGTGCAAGGCTGGCTGCGAACAGGGGATATCGGGTTTATGGATGAATCCGGATATGTTTTTATGAAAGGAAGGAAAGATGATATTATCAATATTGGAGGAAAGAAGGTTTCTCCGCAGGAAGTAGAACAGTGGTTAAATACATTACAAGGAGTTGATGAAAGCGCTTGTATCAGTATTGATGATCCCAGCGGCATACGCGGGAAAGTGATCAAGGCTTTTCTTGTGCCGAAAAATAATGGAAATATTGATGTTACTTTGCTTAAAAATGAGCTAAAGAAGCATCTGGAAGCTTATAAAATCCCTGAGGTATTTGAGATTGTCAAAAAATTACCCAAAACAGCATCAGGGAAACTACAGAGGGATAAATTAAGGAGATAGAAAGATGAATATCAAAAACTTTAAGGATGTGCTCGTTTTGGCTCCGCATACTGATGACGGTGAATTTGGTGCCGGTGGAACGATTGCACGTTTACTGGAAGAAGGTAGCAATGTGTATTATGCTGCATTTTCGACGGCAAAGGAATCCGTACCGGAGGGTTTACCAAAGAATATTTTAGAGATAGAAGTGAAAGAAGCCACGAAACGACTTGGTATTAAGCCCGAAAATTTGATTGTTTATGGTTTTACTGTGCGTAAACTCAATTATGTACGTCAGGATTTACTGGAAGAAATGGTTAAACTAAAATGTGAAATCCAACCGGATTTGGTTTTAATGCCTTCGCCGGGGGACCTTCATCAGGACCATTTCACTGTGGCGATGGAGGGCTTGCGTGCTTTTAAACAAACATCTATTCTTGGCTACGAAATTCCATGGAATAATCTTAAGTTTGAAAACCAGTGTTTCATAAATATCACTAAAGAGCATGTAGAGAAAAAAATATATGCTTTGGATGCTTATAATTCCCAGAAAATGCGAAGCTATGCTTCACGTGATTTTGTGTTCAGCCTGGCAAAAACCCGTGGGGTACAGGTGCAGTCTGATTATGCTGAATCCTTTGAAGTTATTCGTTGGATTATTTAACCTTTATTATTGATGAAAACTTTAAAAAATATTATAATTATTTGCAGATCAGTATAAAATAAAAATATCCGGATAAGACTTTATTTTTTACGCGTGCATTAATTTTAGGCTATCTGGCCCGTAGATAATGCGTGGAAATGAATTATTTTGTCTGCGATTTTTGTTGCCTTGTATTTGGCCTAAATTAAATGCATGAATAATAGAGGTTAAAGAAGTTGTTCGATTATTACAATTAGCTTTTTGGTTAACTCAATGCGCGAAAACTTCTCATAACCGGTGCTTTTAGCTTTTAATTCATTGGCTTTAAAATCCTGATAATAATTCTTAAGGACATTAAGCATCTTTTTTTCTTTTCCAAAGTCAACAACTTTACCGGCCTTACAATCACGAATAACATGACCTAAGTCACTATCTTCAGGTGCAATTGTAATAATAGGTTTTTGCGAAGCCAGATATTCAAACAGCTTGCCGGTAAGTACTCCTTTAGCATGTTGGGTGTCTGAAATCATTAGCAATAAAAGAGATGCTGTTTGCTGTAAATCAAGGATTTTGTGATGTGGCAGATAACCCGGTTTGTGTACATACTCTGTAAGCTTGAATTTCTTCAAGTCTTCATCAATGCTGTAATCGAGAGTGCCGGCAAGTACAATTTCCAGTTTATCTTTTAAATCTTCATGTTCATCTAATAGTTGACGTATTGCTTTCCAAAAGAAGGGTTGATTTTTTGACCGGGAAATATTGCCAGTATGAATGATTCTGAATTTTTGATTGTTGACTGGTTTTACTTCCGGCATTTCTTCGTGGTCATAACCGTTGTATATTACTTCTACCGGACGTTGACTGATGGCTTGCAATTCATTTGCAATGGTATTTCCAACGGTGATTACACTGTCAGCATTTTTGAGCACTTTTCGTTCCAGTTTATGGTGAAGCCAATCAGCAGCATTGCAAAGAGGTAATTCCGGATAGTAGTATATTTTGGTCCATGGATCACGAAAATCCGCTATCCAGGGAGTTTTACATGTTTTCTGAAGTTTCATCCCAATCAGATGAAGACTGTGAGGAGGCCCGGTAGTAATTATAATATCCACAGGGTTTTCACTGAGGTATTTCTTTATATATTTAACTGAGGGCTTTACCCAAAAACGGCGTGCATCAGGAATAAAAAAGTTACTGCGTATCCACAAGGCAATTTTTTCTTTTTTAGGATTACCAGCACTTGTACTAGTGAAGCCACCTTGATTAAATTTTTCTTCTTTGTGTTTTTTTGTAAATTTTCTATATAACGAATACGGTTCCCAAATCGGTTTTCTTATGACTTTTATTTCTTTCGGTAAATCGTAACCAATCGATTTATCGATTACCGGATAATCAGCATTTCCTGCAGTGTAGATGATTGGTTCATAGCCTAATTTATGTAGGTATTTAGCCATCTTTACCCAGCGCAATACGCCGGAACCACCACTAGGAGGCCAATAATAGGTTATAATTAAAATACGGTTTGACATGATTCACAACTATGGTCAATGCAAATGTACAATTTAGTTTACATTAACCTTAGCTGGAATAAAATGAAAAAATAAATTAATATACTATAAGTTGAATTTTAGATATTTATTTGATAATTATTTTTTTGACTATTGAAAATGATTTGCCATTTGTTATTTTGGCATGATATAAACCACTTGAAATGTCAGTAAAATTTACAATGGACTTTTTTGAAGTCAAATTGACTGTTTTGACTTGTCTCCCGTTCAAATCGAAAAGGGTAAACATGTAATTATCATTGGGGCTAAAATCGTGAATTTGAATATTGGTTATATCGGAGGTATAGTTAGGATACAGAGATATTTTAGACTTTGAAACGTGGTTTTTTGAAATGTTTGTTGTAGTTGAATCATATTTAACATATAATAGGGGATGTAATTCCGGATTTGGACTGTCACTGGAGGCAAAAATCATTCTGGTATATGTTTCTTCTTTTGCTATTTTTAACCGGAATCCATGACTATTTTGTGGTTCGTCAACCATGTCCTGTACCAGATTAGTAACATCCACAACATAATTTTGATATGATGAAGTGCTTTCAGCTAAACTATCCTTGTTTATTTCTGTTACAGAAGGTTGATTGTTCCATGTGACCGTATATTCACCCCAATTCGAAGTAATGCGTTGTATATAACATTTGTTTGATTCTGTTAATGGATCATGTCCGTCATATATCGAATTTGTGAATATTCCTGAACTTGTATAAAGATAAAGTTTAGCTTCTTTAATGTAAGACTCTTGCGGAATTGATGTCAGATCAAAATCAATTAATGATCTGTGATATACCGTTTGGCTGCTGTTGGTCCATGCGTGCATACTGATATATGGGTAGTCGCCGCGATTATTGTTGTTTCCTACACCATTAACAGCTTTAATCATGGCATCTTTAGAAGCATTTAAACTGATTTCCTGAGCCTGAGTTTCTACACCAACAAAATAGAAAAAGAGAGTAATAAATGATAAAATTGATTTCATCATGATTTAAATTTATTGGTTAATTAGCGCTTCTTGCCTTTCAAAAATATAATTTTTTAGTTAGCATAGGTCCTATGTGTCTTATATTATAATAACTTTTTTCGAAATCAATGTTTGTTTATTATGCAATTGAAGCAGGTATATACCGTTGGGTAGTTTACTCACAGGTATTTGCACATGTGAATTCCCTGAAAAATCTTTGTTAGATTGATAGATAATCTGGCCTCGGGCATTAAATAATTTTACATTGAGTGGATCGGAATTTACGGATGTGGATATATCAATATTAAGTTTGTCTCTGGCTGGGTTTGGAAATATTTTAAGCTCTTCTTCGCTTGATTTCTCTTTTCTGCTTAAATGGATTTTGTTGATTTCAGCAGGTGTAAGCACTCTATTATATAAACGGACTTCATCAATCCAACCCTTGAAAAAACGGTTACTGTTAGAAGCATTTCCCCAAATACCTAAATACGTGGGGTCGTTTGTTTCGATTATCATGCTTGTAGATGGGTGCGTTGATGATTGAGGATAATTGTCAACATAAAGCTTCATACCGGAAGCAGTATCAATAACAGCTACTACATGGTGCCATGAGTTTGGTTCCCAACTATTGTTGTCAGATTCTATCCTTGACGAAACATCTGTATTCAGATAGCGTGTAAACTCAAGTTTTCCGGCGGGCGAGGTCCATTTTGAAAAGAATATTCCAAATTCATCACGACCTGGTCCTCCACTCATTTGGTTGTTCCTATAGATTAATGTCCTGTTTCGGGTAATGTTACTTGTTATAGATTCGTCAGGACTAAACCATAAAGATATACTTCTGACACTGTCACCTGCCTGAGTGCCTAAATCTATGTAGTCGTCTGTGCCATCGAAATAGTAGCAGGATTGAGGGGTTCCGTTTCTGTCGGGTGCCAAAACCGGACCATATAAAGTGCCGTCATAATTGTTCCCCGAGTAATCCTGTACGTTTCCATCTAAAGGATAATAAGCGACGAGCCCGGAGTCAATATTTTGAGCTTGTAAATTGCCAATATTTAGTAAAAAAATGAATATTGGTAATGATGTTATTATTTTCATATCTTACAAAATATAGCTTATCCCAATCTTAACAAATGTTGTTGATTGTATGTGTTATTCATTCGTTTTTACTACTTTAATAACTTTGGATCTCGCTTCATCTGTTGTTATGCGGATAAAATAGACACCTGGTGTTTGGTTAATGCTTAAGTCAATTTCAGATGTGTTTTTTAATGTTTTTGGTTATTACATCTAAGATATTGATTTATAGGCTAATTATTTACAATCATTTTCATTATTTATTGACATTCAATTGTTTATAACTTTGTGATGTTGATCTGATTTCAACCCTTGAGTTGCATTATTAATTTTTTTTCAAATTTATAAATTTTTGACTTCTTGTCAAATAAATTACTTCTAGTTTAGAAGTTTATGATTAAAATTTGAATAAAGTATAGCACTATTGTTGCTTAAGCTATGGTTTTTGTAATCAGTGAATTGAGATAAATTAGTCAAGTTTCATAACTACTGCTTAAATCTATCGTTGACGAGTTTCTATATTTTTCTTTAAGTAGACTTAGGAAATATATATCCTTTTTATACCACCATTGAAGATTTTCTATGGCTTTTTTAGTGAGATGCTTATCTGCATTCTCAGGATTTTTATGTTGATTGACTTTATCAGTCGGAAGTTTATAGGATTCTGGAATATCTAAAAGTTTCTTCAAAGATTCGAAATCAGTATTTAGATTCTTTTGGCTGCCCACAAAAACAATATCATCGAAATGATTTTCCAAACAAGCCTCATTTTTAAACCAGTCCCAATAGGAAGTTCTTAAATGACCTATGCTTCGCATTGCATCATACGCGCTATTTCGAATAACTTGATTTTCTGATGTAAGTGATACGGCTAATTCATTAGGAGTGGAAAATTCATTAAAAGCTTTTGCTTCTCCTGTAGTCCATTCATTATATAAGTGGGGCATGCCTTTTCTTTTTCTTGAATAAAAACCGCTAACGAATCTATCAATGGGATTTCTGATAAAAAAGAAAACTTTTTCTCCTTTCCATGCATGTTGTAAACCCACAAAATGTGG
Organism: Bacteroidota bacterium; assembly: GCA_051748065.1. Lineage (GTDB taxonomy): Bacteria > Bacteroidota > Bacteroidia > Bacteroidales > PWNQ01 > PWNQ01. The sequence continues at coordinate 3,638 of JBNJGZ010000034.1, read as the reverse complement.
ATGCGAAAAGATAATGTATTTGTTGTTAATGAATGGTTTATTATGATTTTTTAAGGCAGTTCTTATTGCAGTCCCTCCTGTTTTTCCAATATGAATGAAATGAACAATTGTCTTATTTTGAGATTTTGCCAATACTCTGTATTTCAATAAAAATAATGGATATTTGACTCTCTCAAGGTAAAAATAATGGAATTTAACCAATCGGAAGGATCTTATTTTTTTAAGCAAGATGTTCAGTTTTGATATTTTATTTTTTACCATGATTGATCACTCTTTTTTAATGCATTGATGTTATTTAGGTCTTGCTGAAAACCTTGTACATTGCACAAAAAATCAACCAAAGTATGATGTTCATTATGAATTTATTTCGTGTTTTCCAGCAAGCCTTGTTTAAAATACATTTTATTGTTTTGGAACATAAAATCAAGACAACAAAGATAAGGGAAATTCAATAAAATGTTCTGGATAGGAGGATGATGTTATTTTTAAATGAATTCATTATTATAGATAGTAAGAATAAAATCAAAAACATGTGTTCTGGATTTAGCTATTACATGATAGAGAGCACTCAAAGGAATTCGCTTAGATACCTTGCATTTTAGCGGATTACATTTTTTGTAAATTTTAAGATAGAGTCATTTTATAGGAGTTGAAAACAAAATAACGTTCCGCAATGATTAAAACTGGTGTTAGCTGAAATACAAATTTCATCTATTATCAAAGTATTAAATTGAAAACTTTATCTTTGCAACGATGACGAATATTATACCGGCAAAATATAACTTTTGGAATGTAGTTTATGAGATTTGTGTGAGAGCGGTAAAATGTTTTTCCCGGAAATTTAAAAAAACGGAAAAAAAGCTTTTGGAAGCAGATCGATCAACGGCATTACCCGGCCAACCTGTTTTTATCATTGGTGTGCCCAGGACGGGTTCTACATTTTCCTATCAATTGATAACCAACCGGTATGATGTCAGTTATTTCGATAACTTAGTGGATATTATGCATTCTTTTCCCTTAACCGGATTTTACTACAGTTATAAAATGTTTGGTAACAAACCCCATAATTGTTTTAAATCCAAAAGCGGAAACACCTTAAGTTATGGGCTTCATTGCCCTGGCGAAGCCGGGAATTACTGGTACAGATTTTTTAAAAAGCAGCAATATCTTGTTCGGCCTGAAGATTTGACATCCGCAACAAAACAGCAACTTAAAGCAGAAATTGAATCTGTTATAAAAAGATATAAAAAGCCGTTGGTTATAAAAAACCTGGCTAACAGCCTTAGGTTAAGGTTATTAAAAGAGCTTTTCCCGAATGCAAAGATTATTATCATTGACAGGAATCTGAAGGATACCGCCAGATCAATTGCAAAGATCAGGAAAAAGAAATCAGTTTCACGGAATGAATTTTGGAGTATTTATCCACCTGAAATCAAGGATATGAATTTTCATGATGAATCGGAACGTATACATCAACAAATTCATTCCGTTAAGAAATATATAGAGAATGATATAAAGCACTTTCCTCCGGAAAACGTATTACATATTCAGTATGAAAATCTGATAAATTCTCCGGAGCAGATATTGAATGACCTGGATCAGTTTATGGATACCGGGTTAAGGAAAAATAGCCGCTTACCGGCTAATTTACAAAAGCAAAAATCCGGATAGATGGAGATCAGGCAAAGATATGAAGCGTTTTGTGCGGAAAATGAAGTTCCGCTTTTCATGCAGCCATTTTGGCTGGACTTAAGCTGCGGTGCTGAACATTGGGATGTTGTTTTTGCGGAAAACAAAGGACGCATTACAGGGGTTTTGCCTTACTACTTAAAACGGAAAGGGTTTATCAGCATGCCACCATTGACACCTTATATGGGGCCTTTTATTCCTTATCCTGCAGATATGAAATATGCCAAACGCCTTTCGCATGAACATGCAGTAATGGAGGAACTTATTGGAAAATTGCCCCGGTTTAAATACTATAATCAGCGATTTCATCATAGTATAAAAAACTGGCTGCCGTTTTACTGGAAACAGTTCCGTCAAACAACACGATATACTTATATTTTGCCGGATATTAGTGATACAGAAACGGTATTTGCGGCATTTAAAAACAATGTCAAACGGAATATTAAAAAAGCCCAAAAGGAATTTGTTGTACGAGAGTTGGAAGATACGGAAGTTCAGGAGTATTATGAAATCATATCCAAAAACAGAAAACCACCTTATTCACCGGATTATTTGAAAAATCTAATTGCTTCCTGTTCGGAACAAAAGTGTGGAAAAACGTTTGCTGCATTTGATGAGAAAGGGAAATTGTATGCTGCTGTATTTGTTGTATGGGATAATAATGCTGCTTATTATATTTTAGGAGCCCGGGATCCGGAGCTGCAAACTCAACAAGCCATGAGCTTGAATTTATGGTCAGCTATTGAGTTTGTATCCGGGAAAGTGCAAAGTTTTGATTTCGAAGGAAGTATGATCGAGCCTGTGGAAAGGTACTTCAGAACTTATGGAACAATACAGACACCTTATATGCATGTGTTTAAAATAAACTCTGTTTTATTAAAGTTGGCCTTTTCAACAGCTGATATATTTAATGTAAAATACTAATCAAAAACGAATGTTTGTAGACGCACATTTCCATCCCGGTTTAAAAGGTTTTACGCCAGAGAAGATCACTGAATATCTGGACAGGGAAAAAATAGATCAAATATGGTTGTTTTCCTGGGAAGAACTTAATCCGCCAATCCCTGAACTGTACCGGCATATTTCTGTTGAAGAAATTTTAGAGGCCTATCATCATGACCCGGATAGAATTGTGCCTTTTTATGCTCCCGATCCGACACAATCTGATGTTTGTGATAGATTAACGCGGTATGCCGAAAAAGGGATCAAAGGATATGGAGAGCTAAAAGTTACGGCCCGGTGGTCAGACCCGGAGATTACAAAAATGCTTGAATGCTTGAGAAAACAAAGGTTTCCTATAGTTTTTCATAATGAGCTATCCCGGTATCATTATATGCCAAATTCCAAAAGTTATTTTGACCGTCAGTTTGGGAAACTAATGAATGGTGCTTTTAACGGTGTTTCCAGGTTGTATATTGATCAATTTGTAAATGCTACCGGGCTTTTTCGCAAAAAGATCAATCGGAAGCTTAAATATTTTCCCGGCTATATGCTGGATATGGCCGAGTTTGAACAGCAATTGCAAGCTTTTCCCGATGTAACTTTTATTGCTCACGGACCGCTTTTTTGGAAAGCCATTGCCCCAGATTATAGTCCTGTACTTAAAAATGACAAAGGTAAGATTCGTGAAAAAGGAGTGTCTGTCAGACTTTTGGAAGAATACGATAATCTGTATGCAGATATTTCAGGGAATAGTGGGTTTAATGCACTAAACAGAGATCATGAGTTTACAAAATGGTTTCTGGAACATCTGCCTCATAAATTGCTTTATGGTACAGATAATTATTTATTAGGGCAGAAAGAATTGATTAACGCTTTCGAGTTGTCTGAAGACAAAAAGAAATTAATTTTGGGAGATAATGCTTATCAAATTTTATATCAAGAAAAAGAAACCGATCAATGAAACCAATAATTATAATTGCAGGAGTACCGCAATCGTATACATCGAT
>JBNJGZ010000033.1:0-19456 GCA_051748065.1 Bacteroidota bacterium | reverse complement strand
AAAGCTGTTTTAGATAAAGAAAACGGCCTTCGTCAGGGAGGTACTTTAAGCCATGTGGCCTTTATCGAATCACCATATTATCACAAATTACTCTGCGTTACAGACGCCGCTATGAATATAGCACCTGATCTGGCCGAAAAAGCAGATATCATTAAAAATGCTGTTGACGGCTATCATCGTTTGGGTGTTAAACAGCCTAAAGTTGCCGTAGTTGGTGCTGTGGAAGTCGTTAACCCAAAAATGCAGGCCACTACTGATGCCGCTATTTTATCAACCATGAACCGGCGCGGACAAATAAAAAGTTGCCTTGTAGACGGTCCTTTAGCTATAGATAATGCGGTTTCCAAGAAAGCAGCCGAACATAAAGGTATCCACAGTGATGTAGCGGGTGATGCTGATATCATCGTACTCCCGGACATTAATACAGGCAATGTGATGTACAAATCATTAAACTTTATAGGTGGCGGGCTATCAGCAGCCGTAGTTATGGGTGCTTCCGTACCTGTTGTTTTAACTTCACGTGCCGACAGCGAAGACAGCAAGATGATGTCCATTGCTATAGCAGCAGCAATGGATTAATCTATGGAATAACAGTAAAATATTCCATAGAAATATTGATAAAGTGATAAATATATTAAAAACTCAACAATATGAAGACCAATCTTATTTTGGCTATTAATCCGGGATCAACCTCTACGAAAATAGCCGTTTTTGAAAACGACAAAGAAGTATTTTTAAAAAATATAAAACACAGCTCAGAAGCATTACAGCCTTTTGAGAAAATTACGGATCAATATGATTTTCGTAAAAACATCATCTTCGAAGAATTAAGCTCAGCAGGTATTGATCTTAATGATTTCGAAGCAATTGTAGGCCGTGGCGGGCTTGTAAAACCCATTAAGTCCGGTGTTTATAGTGTAAACCAAAAAATGCTTGAAGACTTAAAAGTTGGTGTTTTAGGCCAGCATGCTTCTAATTTGGGCGGATTGATAGCCCATAACATAGCTACCAATTTACCCAATGCCCGAGCCTTTATTGCCGACCCGGTTGTTGTAGATGAGATGGACGATGTAGCCCGTGTTGCAGGGCATCCGAACTTTGAACGGATTTCTATCTTCCATGCGCTCAACCAAAAAGCTATTGCACGCACTCACAGCAAGCAGCAAGGTTCGGAATATGAAAATTCCAATCTTATTGTAGCCCACATGGGAGGTGGTATTAGTGTAGGTGCCCATCGACAGGGACGCGTTGTTGATGTTAACAATGCCCTGGATGGTGAGGGGCCTTTTTCACCCGAAAGAAGCGGTAGTTTACCTACGGGACAACTCGTAAAACTTTGCTTCAGCGGTAAGTATTCGCTCGAAGAAGTAAAACAAATGCTAAAAGGCCAAGGTGGTTTGATTGCCTATCTTGATACAAACGATGCTTATGAAGTGGAAAAACGGGCTGAAAGCGGAGATGAAAAAGCTGCCCTTATTCAGGATGCATTAGCGTATCAGGTAGCCAAAGAAATTGGTTCATTGTCAACTGTATTGGAAGGCGATGTGGATGCCATATTGTTAACCGGAGGAATTGCTTATGGAAAACCGGTTGTTGATGCTATTAAAAAGCGCATTAAGCATCTGGCGCCTGTTTTCGTTTATCCGGGGGAAGATGAAATGAAAGCACTTGCTATGAATGGCCTGCGTGTCTTGAAAGGAGAAACGGAAGCCTTAAAATACGAATAATCCGATTATCTATATCACAAAAAAACCGGCCTTATTAGCGCCGGTTTTTTTTCTGTAAATATTTCATGTCAATGTCCACAAGTATTGATTGTCCTATATGATCAATTCTGACCTTGACTTTTCGTTTGTTCTTAACATTAATTAATGAACCCTGCAAGCCTTTTAATGGACCTGCTTTAACTTCTATTTCATCGCCCTCTTCAAACGTTTGTGATGTCACTTCAAGTTCGGCTTCATTGGCTAAAAGCATTTTTATTGCATCAATCTGTCTGTCAGGAACCTTAGCAGCTTTGCCTTCAAAAGTAATGAATGTAACAACACCCTCTGTATCTAAGACGGTCATGTATTCTTTATCATTAGCAATTCGTACAAAAACATAGGAATTGATCAATGGTGTTTCAACCCACTTCCTGCGATCTTTCCACTGCCTTAACTTCTTTTGGACCGGAAGATAGCATTCAACTCCTTTTTCTATTAACCATTTCTCTACTATCTTTTCCTGTCGGGATTTTGTATAAATTACATACCACGATTTATCATGTTCTGTCATACGATATCACAGCTATAAAAATTATTGCCAATGTTATTATTAGATTAAACAGCAATAAAACAGCATTATCCGGTTTTCGAAATCCTCAAATACTTTTTATTGATTAAAGGCTCCAATAATCCATTTTATGGATCTTGCCTTTATAAATACCTTTCACATCAACAAAAATGGGCTTATTATCTGTTGCATACTTCAGGAAATCTTCCTCGGTCATTTTAGCGTATTGCTCATGCGAAACTGCTGCAACAATCGCATCGTAATTGCCATCGGCACTTTCTTTCATATCGATGCCATATTCTTCTTTAACTTCCCCGGGGGATGCATGTTCATCTACAACATCCACATTCACACCATAATCTTCTAACTCTTCAATAACATCCACAACTTTTGAATTCCTGATATCGCTCACATTTTCTTTAAAAGTAATTCCCATTACCAAAACTTTGGTACGAAGTACATTTTTATCAGCAGCGATCAACTTTTTTACTAATTGTTTTGCCACATAACGCCCCATAGAGTCATTTACAAATCGTCCCGAGTCAATGATCTGGGGATGATATCTGAGCTCTTTGGCCTTGTATGTTAAATAATAAGGATCCACTCCAATGCAATGACCTCCTACTAAACCGGGGAAAAACTTCAGGAAATTCCATTTGGTTCCGGCAGCTTCTAAAACGTCGTATGTATTAATCCCCATCAGGTTAAATATGATGGATAATTCATTCATTAAGGCAATATTAACATCCCGTTGAGTATTTTCAATAATCTTCCCGGCTTCCGCAACTTTTATATTCGGTGCTCTGTGAACGCCTGCGGTAATGACTAACTCATAAGTTTTGGCAATATTTTCCAGCGCAATATCATCATTCCCGGATACAATTTTCTTTGTATTGGTTAGTGTATGAACTTTATCTCCGGGATTAATTCGTTCAGGAGAAAAACCTACTTTAAAATCTACACCAAACTTTAACCCGGACTCGGCCTCTAATATCGGCACACATTCTTCTTCAGTAGCACCCGGATACACAGTAGATTCGTAAACGACATAATCACCTTTCTTCAAAACTTTTCCCACCATTGTTGTTGCAGCCAATAACGGTTTCAAATTGGGCATATTGGTTTTATCAATAGGTGTAGGCACCCCAACAACATGAAAATTTGCTTTTTTCAGGTCTTCAGGATTCGCTGTATATTCGATATCACAATTTTCAAAAGCTTCAGGAGGCAACTCTCTACTCGGGTCTTCATGACGCTTGATTTTTTCCACACGGTCCGGTTTAATATCAAAACCGATTACACTTACTTTCTTAGCAAACTCAATTGCAATTGGTAGACCAACATACCCCAGACCTATAACGGATAGTTTTGCCTCTCCACTCATTAATTTGTCATAAATATTCATATCTATATTTTTTAAAGTGCTATTTACCAGACTTTATAAAAGACCTGGTTGAATTTAAATCTTGCCTTTCCTGCTTCAACGATTTGGTAATGAATTTAGCAAAAAAATCCCCGGAAAACGGGTTCAAAATGATTAACGAAGATAAAAAGATTTTTAATTCTACTATTTATTTCCCACTATATTTTTTTGATTATGGTCGTATTTTGCAAAATTCACTTAGTTTATCTTTACTTAAGTCCCTTTACATTTGGGGTACCGGCAATAAAATCTTTCAGGTAAAATGGCTCAAAATAGGCTACATCAACAAACTCTCCGGCATTATATTTCCCTTGTGCTAAAGTATTCATGTAAGCAGCCGATGGAAATCCTCCTTCGTGATATCTCATATTCTCTACTTGCTGAAATGTATTACGACACTTCTCCGCTCCGTCTCCAAAATAAAACACCTTTTTTTCTTGGGAATATTCCTTCAACGAGTTCTCATCAATTACTTCAGCAGCCACAGACTTAATTTGATTTCCTTCCCTGTCAAAAACTGCAGTATAAACTTCCTGTCTTCTTGCATCAATCATAGGAGCCAGCAAGGCATCCTGTGGTTTTAATTCATCAACAGCGTGCATCGTCATGGCCTGTAATGTGCTAATGGCAACAAGCGGAATATCTTGAGAGTAACAAATTCCTTTAGCGGCAGACACACCAATTCGCAGGCCCGTATAAGAGCCGGGCCCTTCACTAACAGCCACCGCATCCAGTTCTTTGTAATCCATCGCGGTTTCGTTCATAATTTCAGTTATAAATAAATGAAGGATTTTAGCATGTTCAAACGTATCATATTGCTCACGTGAAGCAAGTATCCTTTCTCCGTCTCCCAGCGCAACGGAACAAATCCGGGTGGAAGTTTCGATATTTAATATTTTTGCCATAATATTTATAAGTTCTATTTTTCAAAAATCATTAGCTGGCTTCTGTCCACCTTATTAACGACCATACTATCTTTCAGGGTTTCCGTTATAGCCCGGTAAGGCGCTACAATTACCTCATTATCCGGCTGTATTCCTGATTTAATCTCAATATACCGGTCATCTTGTATACCTGTTTTTACTTCTTTCTGGAGTGCTTTTTCATCTTCGTACTGAAAGACATATTTTGTATACACTTGTTCGGTGGACTTTTCATCTTTTTGCTTTTCATTATCCTCGCGTGCAATTACAGCCTGTATAGGCACAGCCACAGCACCGGAGACTTGTTCGGTGCGAATATCTACATTAGCAGACATGCCGGGACGAAAAGGAAATCTTTGCACTTGTGATGTATCAATAAGATCGTCATAGGATGAGCGAAGCATTTTAATTTTTACTTCAAAATTAGTAACCTGATCCGAAGAATTTTCAGATTGATTGGCAGAGTTTGCCATTTCCGAGACAATTCCTTTGAACCTGCGATCAGGATAGGCATCTACGTCAATATCGGCTGTATCGTTAAGTTCAACTAAAACAATATTATTTTCGCTAACCTCTACTTTCACCTCCATATTTTCCAGGTCAGCTATTCGCATGATCTCGGTTCCTGCTGAAAATTGCGAGGCTCCTGAAATTCGTTCTCCCATTTCTTTATCCAACCGCGAAACCACACCGGACATCGGAGCAAATACGGTTGTTTTTCGCAAGTTGTCAACCGACTCTTTAAGAGATGCTTCTGCACTTTTTACAGAATATTCTGCTGCTACCACATTTTGTTCTGCAGCCTGCACATCAGCTTTTGCCGATTCAAAAGAAGAGAGAGATTTTTCGTACTCGGATTGAGAAATAACATCCTGATCAAACAGTTTCTGATTTCGCTCAAATGTATTTTTTGCATTCTTAAATTGCGCTTTCACCTGAGCCAAACGCGCTTTGGCATTAGCCAGATTTGCTTTACTGGTATTCAATGAAGCCTCTTGTCGATCAACTGTTGACTGGTAGATATCCGGGTTGATCCGCAAAAGAGAATCGTCTTTTTCGACTCGTTGGCCTTCTTTCACAAAAAGATGAATGATTTCGCCTGAAACATCGGATGTAATCATAACTTCCGTTTCAGGTTGTATCTTACCATTCGCATTAACTGTTTCTATGATATCGCGTTTCTTAACCTCCTCGGTACTCACTTTAACAGCTTCCGGCTTGCCAATCCAGTTTTGTTTTTTAGCAATTATCAGTAGAATTAGCAACACAACCACTCCAATGATAATAAGATTTCTTTTTTTCTTCATTAATTTATCTTTTTGCTATCCGGATTTATAAATTCATTATACATACAATATGCCTGTTATGTCACATCAAAGATTATTTTTCATCAAGCGTTAACGGCTTATCCAGGTAAAAATCCAGTACTTTTTTCCTGAATAAGTATTCGAATTTGGCTTGCAACAAATCCGACTCAGCCTGGCTCAGTTTATTTTTAGCATCATTAAATTCATAAGCATTAATCATTCCTACATCAAATTTTTTCCTGGCATCCCGGAATGATAACAACGAAGCCTCCTTAGATTGTTGGGCTGCATGATATTTATTCAGGGCAGCTTTTGCATCGGCATGAGCTTGTTCTATCGTTTTGCGGACTGCATTTTGCTCTTGTTTTAATTGTATTTTGGCTTGTTCCACTGCAATCTTTGTTGTCTGTATTTGGGTGCTGCGTTGTAACCCGTTAAATATCGGAACACTCAGGCTCACCCCTAAAGAATAATTGCTGTTATTATTTATTTGGTCTTCAAAAGGTATAACACGGTCATCATACACCAAATCGGGAGATAAAACCGTATCTCCGCTTTGTGTAATATTTCCGTTGGGAGAAAAACCCGTAATCGAATACCCTGTGTATTCTCTGGAAGCACCGCTATATCCGGTTCCGTATGAAGCTTGCACCTGAAGATTAGGATAAGCTGCTCCGCGGGCTGCACTCAAAGCTTTTTCTTTGCTTTTGACATTCAGTTCCGCTCCCTGAATTCCAGGGCGATTACTTTTGGCATATTCATATACCTGCCGGGGTGATTTATCAATTTGAATGTTTTCAGGCAACTCAATCTCGGGAATTTGAACTTCAAAGGGTACATTCTCAGGTAATTCAAGTGTTTGTTTCAATTCCAGAACAGCGATATCAAACTGATTTTGTGCATTGACCAGATCCAGTTTTTCCTGAGCCAACTGGGATTTCACGTTAAGCAAAGCCCCTTTTGCAAGAGCGCCGGCTTTTACTTGTTTTTCTGTCTGCTCAACTTGTTGTTGTGTCAATTCCAATTGGTCTTTGTTTACTTCAACCAGTTCTTTATTGAAAATCACCTGTAAATAAGCAGTGACAACAGATAACCGGATATCATCTACGGTTTTTTTCACATCCATACGAGTAGCTTCTAAATTAAGCTGCCTTTCTTTTAGCTCATTGAGCATACGGAAGCCATTAAAAAGTGTCACTCCTGAGCTAATGTAAAAGTTCTGGGATAAAATCCGGGTATTGGCAAAATCATTCGTAAAGCGGTCAACAGTACGTCCCCAATTATAATCATGTTGGGCATATGCACTCAGATCAGGAGCCATCCCGGCCTTTTGTTGCTTCAGCAAAGCCTGACTCCTATCTACATTCAGCTTTTGTAACTTTACGTTTAAATTATTCTCTTCGGCATAATTTAAACATCGCTCCAGCGTCCAGATATTTTCTTCCTGTTGGGCAAACAATAATGTACTTAAAAATAAGCTAACTATGGCAAGTATTGAATGTTTTTTAATCATCGACATGATTAATAATTTTAATGTAAAGTACTACTTTTCCCAATCCAAAATCTGCATAGAATGATTTCCGTTTTCTACAATCCAAAAAAGAAATTTTCCTTCCCGAAGCCATTCCATTTCTGTATCATCACGTGTATTTGGGTTATCCACTTAGACAGAACTAAATTAATAAATATTTTATACTTTCGAACAAAAACAAAAGGATATTTTTTTATCCCAAACAAGATTGATAAAACTTTATAAATCTGAACAATAAGATACATGGCTTTCCATAAAAACACTATTATTGGAATCCGAACGTTTCATTATTTGCCTGACTTTAGATTACTGATGTATCAAAAGTACAAAGGTAATATGCTTTTAACCTGAATTATTTATAAAATTAGACCATAAAAATACAATTAAAACTATATTTTATTTATTTTTTACCATTGCATTAATTTCAGGCCATCTGTCCCGCCGAATAGGCGGGAAAAGCCCCCGATAAATACGGGGCAGGCTTTGAGATAGAATACTATGTCTGCGACTTTCGACGCCTTGCATCTGACCTAAACTTAATGCATAAATAATACAGGTTAAAAAGGTTTTATTATTATTGACAATTAATTTTACACCATGAAAAAAATAATTACTTTATTATCAATTTTTTGTATCTCCATACAGTTCATGTATGGACAAAATATTGCTGCCACAGACAGTATGGATGTTATTCATTATAATATCAATCTTGATTTGGTTCATTTATCCCACCAAACATTATCCGGATATTCCAATGCAGAGGTTTTACCGCAAACGCTACAACAAAAAAATCTTTATTTTGACCTTTTAGGTTTGAATGTTGATAGCGTATTGATTAACGGGCAATCCATGTCATTTCAATATAATGACACATTACTTAGTATTCCTGCAGAAAATATCATTAGCCAGGGAGACACTATTTCAACAAGAATATACTATCATGGTCAACCTGTTGTAGAAGCAGCCAATTGGGGAGGTTTTCATTTTCTTTCAGACAGTAGTTTGGCTTATAATCTTGGAATCGCTTTCAAAGCCAACCCGCATAACTATGGTAAAGTATGGTTTCCCTGTGCAGACAATTTCACGGATCATGCAACCTATGAATTTCATATTCGCACGAAAGAAAAGAATATGGCTGTTTGCAGTGGCACCAAAGACTCCGTAACAACACATGCCAACAACGACAAAACCTGGCACTGGAGTCTAAAACAACCTATTCCCACATATTTAGCTTCTATATCTGTTTCAGACTTTGCAGTAATCGAACAAACCTATACCGGTCAGCAAGGTAATATTCCTGTTTATTTGCATGTAGCCCCATCGGACTCTAATGATGCTATTCAATCATTTGCTAATCTGAAAGATATTCTCGGCATTTATGAAGAAGCCTTCGGGCCTTATCGCTGGCCCCGGGTCGGTTATACAGGAACTGTAAAAGGTGCCATGGAGCATGTTACTTCCATTGCATTTCCGCGCCATGCAATTGATGGCACATTAAATTATCAGGATTTGATTGCTCATGAGTTATCGCATAGTTGGTTCGGTAATCTGGTAACATGCGAAACTGCCCTGGACATGTGGCTCAACGAAGGCTGGGCCGTATACAGCGAGGCTATTGCCCATGAAGGCATTAATGGCAAAAAAGGATATAAAGATTATATGCGTAGCAAGGTACACGAAGTTGTTCAGGAGGCACACATAAAAGATGACGGATATCGTGCTTTATATGGCATACCGCACGATTACACATATGGAGCAACAGTTTATGATAAAGGGGCTACGGTTGTTCATTCTCTTCGTAATTACCTGGGTGACAGTCTCTTTTTTGAGACTACAAAAGCTTATCTCGACAGCTTTGCATTTGATAATGCTTCCACAGCAGACATGAATCTGTTCATTAATAACTATTCCGGTATCAATGTAGATGACTTTTTTGATGCCTGGGTATATCGTCCCGGTTTCTCTCATTTTTCCGTTGATTCCTTCAACTATATCACCGGGCCTTCCCAGTTTAATACTGAAGTTTACATTAACCAAAGGCTTGTCGGCACATCTCAATATGCCAACAGCAATAAGCTGGAGCTTGGTTTTTTAATGGACAACCAGGAAATCATTTATAAGACAATAACTTTTTCCGGCGCAGATACGGTTGCTTTATTTAATCTGCCGGGAAATCCGGTAGATGTTTTGGCAGACCCAAATGAAAAAATATCGGATGCCACAACGGATTATTATACGACAATAAAAAACAACGGAATAATAAAATATCCTGATACCTATGCAGAGTTGGACATACAGAACATTCCGGATTCTGCCTTTGTAAGGATTACTCACAACTGGCTCGGGGCTCAGGATTCTGTTAACATCCAGCCTTCGCTGTACCACATCTCACAGAGACGCTACTGGCAGGTAGAAGGTGGATTTCCCGACGGATTTCATTCAAAGGTTAGTTTTCAATATCAAAAGACAAATAGCCTGGATGCCGGACTAATTCAATCTGTCATGGATTCGATTGCAATACTTCACAAGAGTAAACTTTCCGATCCCTGGCGGCCGGTATCTTTCACACAAAGCGGATCAGCTTTTTCCGGAAACCTTATCGTAGATACGTTGCGCAAAGGGTACTATACTTTGGCTCGCTATGATAAATCGTTGGGGTATCATGAAAAAGAAAACACAGAAAATCTTTATCAAGTTATTCCCAATCCTGCAAAGGAAATGGTAACAATAAAGAAAGCCCATAACAGAAAAATCCGTATTTCTTTTTATAACCCCAACGGACAAATAGTAAACACAAGTAGTATGGAGACACACCAAAAACAAATAAGCCTTTCCGATTTTAAACCGGGCATATATTTTGTTCATCTAAGGGAAATAAATTCGGATAACGGAAGTACAAAAAAACTGGTTATCCAACGATAAACTATTCATTATAAACCAACTAAAAGAGACCTCATGTCGCTGCAAAAATTAACTATTCTGTTTTTCGCCATTTTTTGGGGACATGTTGCTATAGGGCAAACCGACACACTACACCCCAAAAACAGTGACTGTTCCGGAGCTATCTTTTTATCCGACACAGTCTATGGCCCAACCACAGCCCCGCAAGGCCCCGGTAGCGAAATGGAGATTTCCGGCAAACCTACCAGTAAATATGCTTTTCACCGCGAACATCATACGGTATGGTATGAATTTGTTGCTCCCGGAGACGGCAGGCTGGCCTTTACAATAATCCCGGAAGCCATAGAAGACGATTATGACTTTTTACTTTTTAAGAAAAAAGACAAAAATTTTTGCGAGAAAATCAGGAACAAAGCGGTAAAACCTATCAGAAGCAATATATCACGCAATAATAAAACGATTGACAGCAAAACAGGACTACGTCGCGGAGCAAAACATAAATTTGTCAACCAGGGCCCGGGAGATGACTTTAGTAAAGATGTGGAAGTATCAAAGAATGATACATTCTTGCTGGTATTGGATAATGTTTATAAAAACGGAAAAGGACACACTCTGAAACTACATTATGATCTCAAAGAAAAAACCGACACAACGGAAAAAACACCTCAAAAAGAAGATAGAGAAAAGCAGCAGCATGTTATTATAACTGTAAAGGATAAAAAATCGGGTGAGCTAACAAATGCCCGGATTAAAATAGGTTATCCGAGAAGTGATCAGGTTTTTATGGAAAAAAACGATATCAGCCAACTTACAACAAAAATAGAACCTGAAACTGAATATACAATCACAGCAGAAGCAGATAATTATTTTCGTGAGATCACACGCCTCGAGGCACGGGAAACAGATAGCGTACTACATGTAACCATTGATTTAACCAAAATTGAAAAAGGGAACAATCTTACATTAAATAACCTTTATTTTTATCCGGGTACGGCAAACTTCAAGCGTGACTCTTATGAAACTTTAAAAAATTTGTTGAATATCATGGAAGAAAATCCCGATTTGAAAATTGCCATCCATGGACATGTTAATCAACCTCATCAGTGGAAGGATAAAAGCTCACAAGAGTATCTTCAGAAACTCTCCGAACGTCGTGCCGAGGCAGTAGAACGATATCTGAAAAGACGGGGAATTAAGGCAGACCGAATGTCTACAGAAGGATTCAGCAACCGGGAAATGATCAATCCTTATGCCAGAACAGAAGAAGAAATGCAAGAAAACCGAAGGGTAGAAATCATTGTACGTGATATATAATTGGTGGCTGCCCGGAAAGTTCCCCCTTTCTTGTTGCAGTTATACTTAACTATAAAAATCATACAATACAGGTTTACTCGATCTCAGAGAAGTCTTTTAATAAAGATTTACCATTTTTTGAATAATGGTTAAAAACATGCTCGTTTCATATTACCTTTGCACTGAAGAAACAAACACTAAAATCATGAAAAAGAAAGATAGTTTGATCCGGAAATCACTTTTTAAAATATTGCCTTTTGAGACTTATCTCTGGGTACTTAGTAAGCTTTATCTAAATTCCTATAATTCCGGGATACTCCGAAACAATCCATTTTTTGAATATCAGTATTTCCTTAAAAACGTCATACAAAAGGGAGATATTTGCATAGATATCGGAGCTAATCTGGGTTATTATTCTGTTCCAATGGCTAAGCTGGCCGGGAAAGAGGGGAAAGTTTATGCCATTGAGCCTGTAAAACCTGTTTTGAAGGTCTTGCGTGCAAACACGAAAAAATTTGATAATATTGAAATTTTACCTTATGCTTTAGGCCAGGAAAACAAAATCATTAGCCTGGGAAACAACACAATGAAAAGCAAAGGTTATATTGCTTCCGGCTCGCACTTCATCCTTGATAAAAACTCCAGGGCCAATGATGATGTAGATATTGAGTTTGATGCTGAGATGCGAAAACCCGGCGAATTATTTTCCGATTTAAAACGTCTCGATTTTATCAAATGTGATGTGGAAGGATATGAAGTATATATTATTCCTGAAATGGAATCTTTAATTATGAAATTCAGACCCATCCTGTTTGTAGAAACAAATGGAGAAGCCCGGAAACAAATCATGGACCTCTTTCATAAACATAACTTTCAAACCTTTGTGTTAAAAGACGGAATGATGACAGAGGACAAAGGAGATAAATCGGGGGATCTGATTATCATTCCCGACGAAAAAATAAGCGACTTTCATCGTTTTATTCGTAATCAGCAATCAGAATAATTCATTCCATTCCATGAAGCTTATCATGGAACCATCATTTACTAACCTGCAAAATTAGCCACGTATTTCAGCCTGCAACTTTTGCTCAAAAGTTTGTTGCAATTTCTTCATTGTTTTATCAATCAGCTTATCTGTAAGTGTTTTATGGGGGTCTTGCAGGATAAAACTAACTGCATACGATTTTTTGCCCTCCGGAACATTTTTTCCTTCATAAACATCAAAGAGCCTCACCGATTTCAAAATTTTTCTTTCTTTTTCATAGGCCAGATGCTTTAGTTGTTCAAATTCAACTTCCTTATCAAGAAGCATAGCCAAATCGCGACGAACTTCAGGATACTTTGGCAATGACTGATAGGCAATACCAGAATCCTTTGTCATTTCAACTAACGTATCCCAGGCGATGTCAACATAAAAAACATCCTGCTCAATATCAAGCTTCTGAAGCAACTTTCGGCTGACTTTACCAAACTGAACTATTTCTTTTTTCCCATTACGGTATAGCAAGCCTTCGGAAAGATAATCTCTGGAAGATGGTTTTGATTGAAGTTTTTCACTATTAACTCCCATACGGTTCACTACATTGTGAACCCAATACTTGGCATCATAAAAGTTAAACGCATCATCGCTTTTATTCCAGTTTTCCCTGAATTTTTTACCGGTTAAAAATATTCCAAGACGGTGATTTTCGACATATCGCTTACGCACATCCTGATGTTTTTCCAATTCCGGATTATAATGATATGTTTTTCCGATCTCGAAAAACATCATATCTTTATTTTGCCGGTTGATGTTATAACTAATTGTTTGTAATCCCCCAACAAGCAAATCCTGACGCATCACATTAAGTTCGCGACTAAGAGGGTTTAATATTTGTACAAAATGCCCGGAATCAATATCCTCCGATAAGTTCGCATTTTGAAAGGCTGTCAGCGAATTATTCATGGCTTCTAAGAACCCGTTGGAGCTTAAAAAGTCTGAGATCATATTGGTTAGGTGATCCCGGTCGGGCTTTTCAGAATGAGATAAAGATATCTGCATTTTCTCCGGCAATGGTATATAATTATATCCATAAATACGCATAACCTCTTCAATAACATCCACTTCCCGTTTTACATCTACTTTAAATGTAGGAACCAACATTTTTACTTTATCCACGGATTCCTCAAGAATTTCCATGCCCAGGTCACTCAAAATCTTAACAATAATTGGCCTTTCGATGGACATTCCGGCAAGTTTATCCAATTTCTCATAATGCAGGTCAATTTCCCAGGGTTTCAAATTGCCCGGATTTTCATCTATTACCTCAGAAGCTATCTGACCGCCTGCCACTTCTTTGATAAGCATTGCCGCACGTTTTAAGGCGAATAATGTAATATTAGGATCGGCTCCCCGCTCATAGCGAAATGAGGCATCTGTTTTTAATTGATGCCGTTTGGATGTTTTTCGAATAGATGTAGGATTGAAATAAGCACTTTCTAAAAAAAGAGATGTTGTCTCTTGCTTCACACCGGAATTTACCCCGCCAAAAACCCCTGCAATACACATGGGATTTTGGGCGTCGCAGATCATCAGGTCTTCGTTACTAAGTTTGCGCTCAACCCCGTCAAGTGTTTGAAAAACTGTGCCTTCGGGTAATTTTTGGATAATTACTTTATTCCCTTCAATTTGACCGGCATCAAAAGGATGAAGCGGATGTCCTGTTTCGAGCATAATATAATTTGTAGCATCCACTACATTGTTAACGGGCCTGAGGCCGGCAGCTTTCAACCGGTTTTTTAACCATTCCGGAGAGTCTCCAACTTTAATATCTTTAAGCGTCACGGCAGAATACCGGGGGCAAGCTTCCTGATCGCGTATTTCTACGGGGATTTGAAGCTCATTATTATCAATCCGGAATTCACCAATTTCAGGGATATTTAAGGCAGCTTCATTCTCCTTTTCCATCCTGTTGATAACAGCAATAACGTCACGGGCAACACCGATATGAGATGTAGCATCAGCCCTGTTAGGAGTAAGATCAATTTCCAGTGTCCAGTCTTGCTCCACATCAAAATATTTGCTTGCCGGTTTTCCTATCTGCTTATCATCATCTAAAACCATAATTCCTTCATGAGATGAACCTAATCCCAGTTCATCTTCGGCACAAATCATACCTTCGGAAACTTCTCCCCTTATTTTTGTTTTCTTGATCGGAAAGGGTTTATCCTCATCCGGATAAAGCGTTGCCCCAACCTTTGCTACAAGCACTTTTTGCCCTTCATCGACATTTGGAGCTCCGCAAACTATCGGCAGCGGCTCTTGTTCACCCACATCAACGGTGGTTACACTTAATTTATCAGCATTCGGATGTTTTTTGCAGGTAAGTACTTTCCCCACTACCACCCCCTCCAATTCACCTTTGATGGATTCAAATTTTTCCAGTCCTCCAATTTCCAGACCGGTATTGGTCAATATTTCAGAAAGTTGCTGTGGAGAATAATCAAAGTCCACATATTGTTTTAGCCAATTATAGGAGATCTTCATGCTGTAATGATTTGTTTAATTTCAAGAAAGCAAAAGTAAGGATAAATTCAAAAAGTTCGTGGCTTGAATCTGACAAATTGCTATTAGCTAATGCGGCTCCAGTCTGCCACTTTATCGCCTGAATACTTTAAAAATTTGCGTACAGGCAGATTTTTTTCACTTTCCAGCTTTGGGTCCTGGTCTAAGACCTTGTTTGCTTTATCGCGAGCCAGTTTAAGGATTTTTTCATCCTGAACGATATCGGAAATTTTTAAGTCTAGGATGCCACTTTGCTGAGTCCCCTCGATATCGCCCGGGCCCCGAAGTTTCATATCTTCCTCTGCCACTTTAAACCCATCATTGGACTGAACCATGGTAGCAATACGTTTTTGTCCATCCTGTGTCAGATTGGTTTTTGTCATCAAAATACAAAAAGATTGTTCAGCTCCACGTCCTACTCTACCTCTTAATTGATGTAATTGAGAAAGACCAAAGCGTTCGGCATTTTCTATAATCATTACTGAGGCATTGGGAATGTCCACGCCCACTTCAATGACTGTAGTTGCCACAAGTATTTGCGTTTCACCTTTCACAAACCTCTGCATTTCAAAATCTTTAGCCTCAGGTTTCATTTGTCCGTGTACAATAGATATTGCGTAGTCCGGCAAAGGAAACTCACGGGCAATGCTTTCATATCCGTCCATTAAATCTTTCAAATCCAGTTTTTGCGATTCATTGATCAGAGGATAAACCACATATATTTGTCTTCCTTTTTTAATCTGGTCTTTCATAAATGCAAAAACTTTCAAGCGTTTTGCATCCGTAAAGTGATATGTTTTTACAGGTTTTCGACCGGGAGGTAATTCATCAATTATGGATACATCCAAATCGCCATAAACCGTCATGGCCAATGTCCGGGGTATTGGTGTAGCCGTCATCACCAACACATGAGGGGGTATGGTATTCTTTTTCCATAATTTAGCTCTTTGGGCAACCCCAAAGCGATGCTGTTCGTCAATGACTACAAATCCGAGGTTTCGGAACATCACATTATCTTCTATCAAAGCATGGGTTCCGATGAGAATATCTACTGAGCCATCCTGCAGTCCCTGATGAATTTTATTACGTTCGGATTTTTTTGAAGACCCTGTCAGCATGCGAATATTCACATCCATACCCTCTAACATCTGCGAAATTGTTTTAAAATGTTGTCCGGCCAGGATTTCAGTAGGTGCCATCAGGGAAGCCTGCACGCCGTTGTCCAGGGCAATGAGCATACTCATAAGCGCAACAAGTGTTTTTCCACTTCCTACATCTCCCTGAAGCAATCTGTTCATTTGATATCCGTCTGCAGTATCTTTTCGTATTTCTTTGACAACCCGTTTTTGCGCGTTAGTAAGTTCAAATTTCAGATTATTAGCATAAAAATAATTGAACTTGTCTTTCACACTTTCAAAGACATGTCCCCGTATCTTATGTGCCTTTTTTTTCAGACCCAGGATTTTTAACTGTATAAAGAAAAGCTCTTCAAATTTTAATCTTTTACGGGCTTTCTCAAGCATCGCATGGTCTTCCGGAAAATGGATGTTTTTAAAGGCTAAATTACGTGAAATGAGGTTATATTCCTGTAACAGGTCTTCTGGAAGTGTTTCCGGAATTTTCCCATCTGCCTCAGCAATAAGATTTCGCATGATCTTCTCAATACCCCTGGCATTTAACCCTTTGTTTTTAAGCTTTTCAGTAGAAGAATAATAAGGTTGAAATTTACCGCGGCTTTCCAACTGTTCTCTGGAAGCCAAAATTTCAAAATCGGGATGAGCAATATTAAAGGAATTTCTAAAAACTGTCGGTCGACCAAAGACTAAATATTTTTGATTCGGTTGGACCTTTTCTCTTATCCACTTAATCCCTTTAAACCATACCAGTTCAATATTCCCGGTATCATCTTCAAAAATAACAGATAATCTTTGTTTCCTGTTGACACCGATAGTCTCCATGGATCGCACTTGCCCTACAAGTTGCACAAAAGTCATATCCGAGCTAATATCCTTGATTTTGTGCACTTTTGTCCGGTCAATATACCGAAACGGATAATATTCCAGCATTTGTCCGAAAGAATGAATGTCAAGCTCTTTTTGGAGCAGTTCCGCTCGTTTTGGCCCCACTCCTTTAAGATAAGTTATCGGTGTTTTGAGAAAATCATAACTCATGCAAACAAAAATACGAAAATAGCAATAAAAAACTCCCTGTTTTTTATTACAGGGAGTTAATATTTATAATTCCAATTATAACCTATATCTAATATTCCCAAAGATTCATTTCCCGCTCACGTACATCTTCTTTAATACGTTTAGCTTCTAATAAAGCTTCCATACCCATAGCATAATCAGATATTTCTCTGTCATATACATTCGACTCTTTATAAATATAGCTATCAAACATGCGTTTGGCAAACAGGTCTTCATAAGTCAACCTTTTAGCATCATTTTTACGGTTAAAAACCGGCTCATTAATAAACAACTCTCTGGCCTCAGGATAGTATATCCAGAACATTCTTTCAGGTTGAGGTTCTTCTCCTTCTCTGCCAGGTTTGTACCAAACCGGAGAAATACCAATAATCCTCACATCTAAAACTGATCTTTCCCTGTCAATAAACCATTGCTCTTTAATATCTAATTCATAGATATCCTGCATTTCGGCTTCTTCTGCTATATTTTCTATATATTCTTCATTATTTTCATCAAGCCGTGTAACTGAAGTCGAATCCATAAATCTTGCCAAAGCTTCTTCTATTGATAGAGGTTCGTTAAAATGATCATCACCAATTTTTGTGTCATAAACAGTCAATTCCCCTTGAGAAATAGCTTCCTTAACGACAGTCATAAAATTTTTCCGGCCATTTTTAGGTTGAAAAGGATAATAGAATGGCATATTAAACTTTTGCCGCATGTCAATACGCCTCCAAATAGTTTTATGCCACATGACATCGGCTTCCCGAACATGTACATAATCGAGAGCCTCTCTGTTTTCATTTTCCGTCCTTTCAAATACATCATGATTTGGTGCTTCTGTAACACCACCTTGCGCATAAATTTCTGCTAAAGGCATTATCATGAAGATAACCAAGAAGATTTTTATCATCTGTCTCATAAGTCAATTATTTTTAAAAATATGCATAAACTTAGTAGTTATTAATAAATCACTTATAAGTTTATGCATATTTGTCGTATGAATATTACCTTATAGTATAAAACACACCGGATAATGGTCTGGTACCATCAGGACCTTGAACCCGTATATTTTTGAACGTCACATTAGTTCCTCTTTGAAGATTACCTATTAACTGCTTCATTTCGCCGGTTAAGCGATCACCTGTAGCATTATAAGTTTCAGTAGTTCGGCCTACAGTAACAGACATTGTAAAGCGAGTCACTTTATAAGAGACGTCAAATAAAGCATCCCCCATGGAAGGATACAGTTTAGCTCCTCTCAGCTCTGCTTTTCCAACAGTCTCTCCAGAGGGTTTCCCGGCAACTGTTATCTCAGGATCAGGTAATCTTTTTACCCGGAACTCCATTTTTCCCATTTGCCTTGTGCCTCCATCATCCTGTCTGGCTGACACATTAACAACTGTTTCATTACCATTACCCGGTCTTATTTCATATTGCCCGCTTCCACCTTTAACGGATGCATTGGATGCACTAACGCTAAGATTAGCTGCAGCAATGCCAGGAGCAGAGACTTCAACAGGGTTATCCACACCTCGGTACAGTACATTAACTTTTGTGGCTGAAATAACAGCAGTAGGTTGTGCAACGATATAACTACTATTAAAAGGATAGTAGTTAAAATCATCAGGTTCTTCTCCTGCCCGTCCGGGTTTTCTCATTTTTACAATACCGGAAAATGATTTTTCTCCGGTTCCGCCGGGTTCAGCAATATAGTTTACCATTCCGTCATAAGCAGTATCTTCAACGAGTTTTCCTTCCTCTAAAATTCTCTCCTGTGAAGCAGTATCAACACCTTCCAAAATATATACATCCGGTTGCTGCGTTTTACTTATCGCAGCTACAAAGATATCTGCTTTGTATTCATCACCAGATATTATATAATTCGACTCCGGAACAACCTTAGCTTCTACATCATCAAATTTAAAGTCTGTAACACTAATCATTGACAATAAACGGCTAACAACATCAGCTTCTGCATTTCTAACCTCAGCAATAATTTTATTAAACATTACAAGATCAGCAACAAGTACAGAATGGTAAAAGTTATAGGTTTGCCAGGAAACTTTCC
>JBNJGZ010000032.1:6120-20479 GCA_051748065.1 Bacteroidota bacterium | reverse complement strand
CAAAAAATTGAATGACTTTCTGAATAATGAATTAGGTGAGCTGAAATATCAATTTGGAGATACTCCTTTACGTTTAATTGGCAGCTCGGGTTCTTTTGAAACATTTGCTGATATGATTGCTTTAGAAATAAATAAAAAACAAAAGAACCCGGCACAAACAGCAGTAAGATTGGAACCAAATGATTTACATCAGCTTATTGAACAATTGATACGTTCCAACCATGAAGAACGGATGAAAATGAACGGCTTACCTTTTTACAGGGTAAATACGATTGTTTTTTCCGGATTAATTACACGATGGTTTATAAATAATTTTCAACCGACAAATGTCTGGACATCCTATAGGTCGATGAAGGAGGGTGTTATTGCGGATGTGATAGATAATCAAGAAAATAAATGAAATTATGGCTAAGAAAAAGATATTAGTAATTGATGATGAAAAAAGTATTCGCAACTCGTTGCGGGAGATACTGGAAAATGAAAACTATAAGGTAACCGAAGCTATAGACGGCCCGGAAGGTATTGATCAGGTGCGCCATTATAGCTTTGATGCTATACTGTTAGATATTAAAATGCCTCAGATGGATGGCATTGAAGTTCTGGAACGTATGAATATCCTCACAGATGCTCCTGTGGTGATGATCTCCGGTCATGGGAATATTGAAACTGCCGTAGATGCTATCAAAAAAGGAGCTTATGATTTTATTGAAAAGCCTCTGGATTTAAATCGGTTATTGATTACAATAAGAAATGCTCTGGATAAATCCAATCTTGTTAATGAAACCAAAAATTTAAAGCGAAAAGTGAGTAGTAGTTCACTTGAAATGATAGGAGAGTCAGAAGCTATACAAAAAGTAAAAAAGATGATAGAGCGGGTAGCCCCGACAGATGCCCGCGTATTGATTCGTGGAGCGAATGGTACAGGAAAAGAACTTGTTGCCCGCTGGCTGCATGATAAAAGCCACAGGGCCGATGAACCTTTTATTGAAGTAAATTGTGCTGCGATACCTTCAGAGCTGATCGAAAGTGAATTGTTCGGGCATGAAAAAGGTTCCTTTACTTCAGCTCATAAACAACGAAAGGGAGATTTTGAGCAAGCTCATGGGGGGACATTGTTTCTTGATGAAATTGGAGATATGAGTCTGGCTGCACAGGCTAAAGTTTTGAGAGCACTGGAGGAAAACAAGGTTACACGCGTTGGCGGAGATAAAGATATTGAAGTAGATGTACGTGTTATTGCAGCTTCTAATAAAAATCTACAGAAGGAGATTACAAAAGGACGTTTCAGAGAAGACCTTTATCACAGACTTAGCGTGATAATTATTCAAGTTCCCGAATTGAAAGAACGGAAAGAAGATATTCCCTTGTTAGCCAGGTATTTTATAAATGATTTTTGTAAAGCACAGGGAAAAGCTCCTATGGAAATTACAGATGAGGCTATTGAAGAGTTAAAGACTAATGAATGGACCGGAAATATCAGGGAGTTGCGAAATGTTATCGAACGACTGGTGATTTTGTGTGATAATGAAATTACAGCTGATGATGTAAAACGTTTCGCTATGCCGTTGAATTAATTTGTGCTATTTAAAAGTTGATTTACTATAGAAAGAAGCTTTAAAAACAAAGGATTTGTAATTTGAAAAACTTGACTTTATGAACTATCAGGAAAAATTAATTCATGGCCGGCTTATTAAGAGGTATAAAAGATTTTTGGCTGATGTGGAACTGGACAATGGTGAAAAGGTAACCGCTCATTGCACAAACTCCGGTTCTATGAAAACAGCTCTGGAAGAGGGAGCAGAAGTTTATTTGTCGCCGGTGCGTGATCCCAAAAGGAAAACCAAATACACCTGGGAAATGATTAAGATCAATGGAGATTGGGTCGGTATAAATACAAATATTCCCAACCGGCTGGCTTATGAAGCCATTTCCAAAGGCAATATTAAAGGTTTACAGGGCTATGAAAAAGTGCAAGCGGAAGTAAAATACGGCGATAGCCGCATTGATATTTTTGCAGAAAATAAAACAGAAAAGTGTTTTGTGGAAGTGAAAAATGTGACCATGAAAGATAGTGAATATGCCGTGTTTCCTGATGCCGTGACCAAGCGGGGAACAAAACACCTGAAGTCCCTTATGCAAATTAAAGAGGAGGGAATGAGGGCTGTGATGCTTTATGTTATCCAGCGCATGGACGTTGAAAAATTTGCTCCGGCATGGAATATTGATGAAACTTATGCGAAAACTCTGGTTGAAGCTACCCAAAAAGGGGTTGAAGTTATTCCGCTACAAGTAAAAGTTACTCCCGAAGGGGTTTTTGAGCATAAGATTTTAGAAGCTGTGTTACATAGTCCCGGGTTATAATCCTTTTATGATGTGTTTTCATTCCTGACAGGCCTGCGAAGATCAACAGAGTACATCTGTTGGGGTTAATAAATTGGTGTGTACTGGTAAATGAGACACATTGAATTGTTAGGCAAGAAAAAGGAATGAATTTTTATTCTTTGAATTTGCTCAGATCATGGAGTAGATATTCCAAACCGTTGAGTTTAATTTCATAAAGTGTTTCAAGTAAAATCCCTAGTTTACCTTTTGGAAACCCCTGTTGTTTAAACCAAACGAGGTAAGGTTCAGGCAATTTATAAAGTTTATGCCCTTTATATTTTCCAAAGGGCATCTGCATATCAATTAATGATTGTAATATTTCTGAATTTGGGAAATCTTCCTGTTTTGGCATCGTATGGATATTTTTTTACAAAAATATGTTAATAATGTGCAAATAGAAGTATATAATCATTACTTTTACAATTCATTAATTACTTTCTAATAATATCCTATGGTCAAACAACATTTTTTTATAGCTGTTGCTGTTTTGTTGCTATTTTGTGATGCTTTTTCCCAGGCTGGGAATGCAACTATTGATAGTCTTGAGTCTGTGATAAAAAAATCTGAAGGCAAACAGCAGATTAAAGCTATGAATGCACTTTCCTGGGAGATAAAATACAATGATCCGAAAAGGGCTCTTTCTATAAGTGAACAAGCCCTGAAGCAAGCTAAAAAAATCAATGATATCAGAGGGAAAATGATGTCTTTTCGTAATTTTTCTGCAATATCTGCAATAAAGGGAGAGGCCAAAGACTGCATGCGATATGCGGATTCTGCCTTACAGTATGCTTTTAGTTTGGAAGATAAATTTCATCAGGGAAAGATTTATAATTTAAAGGCTATTGGATATCGTAAACAGAACAAAATTTCTCAAGCCATAAAATATCAGGATAGTGCTTTGAAGCAATTTGAAGAAATAGGAGACAGCGCTGAGATCATTGGGAATCTTCACAATAAAGCAGTGACTTATGAATTAGCCAATGACTATCTGTCTGCTTTTGAATTGTACAAAAAGGTGTTGGACTATGAACAAAGGAAAGATAATGCAACAGGAATTTGTCGTACGGCAGTACAACTCGGTGTTATAGCAAATAAAAACGGGGACCTTTATAATGCAAAACGTTATCATAAAATGGCCTTGAAAAATGCCCGGAAAATCAATAATAAACGATGGGAAGCTGCTGCATTGAATGACCTGGGAGGGGTATACATGGATTTAGACAGTAATTTTGTAGCTGTTGATTATTTCAAGGAAGCGCTTAAGATTAACTCCAAACATAAATTTAATGACTATCAGGCTATTAATTTGAGTAATCTGGGCAAAGTATACATGGAAATAAATTTAGCAATAGCGAAAGAATATTATACAAAAGCTGTCGATATCCAACGAGAGCTGGAGTTAACCGAAGGATATATACTGGATGTTGTAAATTTAGCAGAAGTAAACAGGAAACAGGGAAAACTTGAAAATGCAAAAGAACTTGCAGAAAAAGCGCTTGCAAAAGCTGATTCTATTGATTTTGCCGAAGGGCTTAGGGAGGCTCATTTTGAGTTGAGCCAATTATATGAAAAGTCAGGCGACTATGAAGATGCATTAGGTTATTATGAAGATTACACCTTTTGGAAGGATAGCCTGGAAGCATTTGAAAATAGCAAGTATTTATCTGAACTGCAGGCTAAATATGATTTTCAAAAAATGAAAAAAGAAAATGAAAAGTTACAGATGAAAAATCAATTGCAGGAAGTTGAAAATTGGCAACAGAAAATTTCACTTCTTGTCGTGATTATTATATCGTTATTTATTTTCATTATCGCTATAATCTTTTACTTGAGCCGGAAAAAAATGATGCGTTTGAACAGGATATTAGAACACCAACAAAAAGAAATCCGTACCCAAAAGAAAGAACTCGAAGATTCGCTGGCAACAAAAGACAAGTTTTTCTCCATTATCGCCCATGATTTGAAAAATCCTTTTATGGGAATTATGGGATTTGCAGACTTACTAAAGGAAAAGACACAAAACTTCAATGATGACGAGCTGAAAAATTATGCAAGCTACATATACTCTTCATCACGCGATTTATTTGAATTATTGGAGAATCTTTTAAAATGGTCAAAAGCACAGCGGAATGATTTTAAAGTCACAATAGTTGATGCGCTAAACCTGAAAAAAGAAGTGCAAAAAGCTATAGAACAGATAAGCTGGCCGGCTAAAGAAAAAAATATTCAAATTGTAAATGAAATACCTGATGAAGTGGTTGTACGGTCTGACAAAAATATTTTAAATACCATTGTACGCAATTTAGTTAACAATGCCGTTAAATATTCTTATGAAAATTCATCCATTGTTATTGGGGAACATGAAAGGAATGATCAGATTATTGTTTCTGTTAAAGATTCAGGAACAGGTATCTCTGAGGATATACAAAAGGACTTATTTGAAGTAGGGGAACATAGAACAATGCCTGGAACAAATCATGAAAGCGGCACCGGACTGGGACTTATCTTGTGTAAAGAACTGATTGGAAAACAAGGCGGCAGTATATGGTTTGAAAGTATTCCAGGGAAAGGAAGTACATTTTACTTTTCATTGAAAAAAACAATATAAGTGGTTGTTAGTTAGGTATTGAGGCGCCTTCGAGTGGCTTTGCGATCAGGTATTAGTTTTTGGAAATGGAAATATATTTGCTGATAAGGTCAAAAAGATCATCTTTGGAAACGGGTTTTGCAATGTATTCATCAAACCCTGCTGTTAATGCTTTGTCTCTGTCTCCGGCCATGGCATAAGCCGTCAGTGCAATAACAGGAATATCCGGGTTATGAGCTTTTATTTCTTTTATTGCCTGAAAACCATTTTTTATTGGCATTTTAATATCCATTAGAATTAGAGAAACCGGAGTGTGGTTTGTAGCTAAATCAATGGCTTCTTGCCCATTGTGGGCATGCAGGATTTGGCAATTTATGTTCTTTAAATATACCTTGAGTAATAAAAAATTAGAAGTATCATCTTCAG
This sequence comes from Bacteroidota bacterium, assembly GCA_051748065.1. Lineage (GTDB taxonomy): Bacteria > Bacteroidota > Bacteroidia > Bacteroidales > PWNQ01 > PWNQ01. Next base: position 15,084 of record JBNJGZ010000032.1, on the reverse strand, counting down.
CAATTAGAATGGTTCTATTTTGAGTATCCTTATTTTCCGGTGTAGTTTTTGTCATATATTAAATATATATTTTTAAGTGTTTAATTAATGTTTATCCATGAAGTTTGTTATTTATTATTCATCTGAAAAATGAATAATAAATAACTGCTTTTTGATGGTGTATTTCGCTTATTTTATTCAGCAAAAGATAAATTTTTCTGTTTTAAATAAAATTGAGTTTTTAATTTTAATGGTATTTTCAAAGTACGAAAATAAAATATCGGATAAGATATGTCCAGTTAAAAAGAAATAAATTTGAAAGTTCTCTCATTTTGGGAATAAAACTGTATTCTTTATGCAGAAAATACAGGCTATTGTTTTTTATTGCGTCTTATTTTACCGGTTTGAAATGTAAAATACCGTTGCAATATATAACTATAAGTGACAACAAGGAAGGTTGTAATTATCTTGGCAATCAGTGCAGATAAAGATAAGACCTCTACAAAAAATTTCAGGAAAATGTAATTTAAAAAGATGGCTCCTGCTACAGTTAATGCATACCGTATCAATTGTTTTTTACTTTTTAACAGTGACTCAAAAAAAGCAATATGTTTGGCCATAAGAAAGCCGCTCGTGAATGTGAAAGGAAATACAATTATAAAAGCTGCAATGTGGGGACTTATAGCAACGAACCCCAGCTCCAGGATTTCTTTTTGTAAAATGATCTCGTAAAAAAGCCAATACAGAAAGATATCCAGAGTAGTATTTAAACCACCGGTAAAGCCGTACCGGAATGTTTCTGCAGGTATAATTTTGCGAAATGGCTTATAAAACCACTCTACAATTGTAGCAATTAGGCGTTTGATTTTCCTGGCTATATGGATCATTGGGTTTGCGCTCTCTTAAAATAGACACTGCAAAAAAACACATTTTTTATTTAAAATTCAAAAGGATAAATCAAAGTAAATTTATTTTCTTGAATATGGAGCTATATCTATAGGAGCAAAATCTTTATTCAGATATTTGTAATAGCCGACGATAGAGATCATAGCGGCGTTATCTGTGCTAAACTGGAATTCCGGGATATATGTTTTCCAATCCATCTCGATGGCTTCTCTTTCCAGAACATTTCTTAATCCGGAATTTGCAGAAACGCCCCCGGCAATAGCTATTTCTTTAATTCCTGTCTGCCGGGAGGCAAGTTTTAACTTATCCAGTAATATCTCGATAATTGTCCTTTGCAGCGAAGCGCTTAGGTCATGTTTGTTTTTTTCTATAAAGTTCGGGTCTTTTTTGAGCTCATCCCTTATAAAATAAAGAACAGAAGTTTTTAACCCGCTAAAACTGTAATCTAAATCCTTAATTTTTGGTTTGGCAAACCGGAAACGATTCTCATCCCCTGACTGAGCAAGTTTGTCAATTACCGGCCCTCCGGGATAAGGAAGGCCCATAATTTTGGCGGCTTTGTCAAAAGTTTCTCCTGCTGCATCATCAATTGTTTTTCCGATGATTTGCATTTGGTTGTAATCATCTACTTTAACAATTTGGCTATGACCGCCGGAAACAGTAAGGCATAAAAATGGAAAGCCGGGAGCAGGTGTTCCGTTGTCAATAAAATGTGCCATAATGTGAGCATGCAAATGATCCACTTCAATAATCGGAATATGAAGCCCCATGGCAAATGCTTTAGCAAAACTTACACCTACCAAAAGAGAACCTAAAAGTCCGGGACCGCGGGTGAAGGCTATCGCTGATAACTGGTCTTTTGTAATTCCTGCCTCTTCTAAAGCGCTGTGAACGACAGGTATTATGTTTTGCTGATGAGCACGGGAAGCTAATTCAGGAACCACTCCGCCGTAATTTTCATGAATCTTCTGGTTTGAAACTTTATTGGCAAGAATTTTGTTCCCTTCAATAACTGAAGCAGAAGTATCATCACATGATGATTCAATTCCTAAAATATAAATGGGGTCATTTAAATGCATTATCGTATTTTTGCTTTTAAAATAATTTACTTTTCTGAAAAATAGTTTTGCAAAAGTAAATCATGTTGAATAAACATTCTTGATAGCGATTAAAAAGTTTTATAAAATATTGTTTTATGTAATGCTCGGCATTATCCTCTTGCCTATATTGGTTGCAGGGGTAGTGCGTATTGGGGTAGTGCAGGATTTTATTGTCAAAAAAGCCGCAACATATTTTTCACAGGAATTGAATACGGAGGTGAAGATGGAAGGGTTGTACTTTACCTATCAGGGAACTATTTTGCTTTCCGGCTTTTCCATTCAAGATCAGACAGGAGAGGAGCTTGCTTCTTTCGGCGAATTTAATGTGAAAATTAACAAGCTAAGACTAAAAGAAAATAAAATTAACATCGGTGCTATAAGGATTTCAGATGTTAATGTTAATTACAATCAACTGGACTCCACACAGTCCAATATAGATTTTATTCTGAATTACTTTTCTTCGGATGAACCTTCATCCGATGCTGATTTTAACATCTATTGTGATAAAATTCAGGTGGATAGGGCTGATTTTCGTTATCAGAATATGCAAAAAGATACGGCAAATCAAATATATCATATTAATGATATTGACCTGAGAGCTTCCAATTTTTTAATGGCCAATGATACAACCGGAATACAGATTGATCATTTTGACTTTGAGAGTCCCGAGCTGTTTGATTTGGAACAGTTGGCTATGAAAGCCGGCTATTCACAGCACTTTATAGGATTATCAGAAATGGTAATAAAGACAAAACATTCCGAATGGCGACTTTCTGTTAATTTGAATTTTGATTCCTTAAAAGACTTAAACAATCCATTTGAGAATGATGTGCAATTGAATGCTGATTTTAAAGATATTGCCGTGATTCCGGATGAGTTTGCAACTATTTTTCCGCAATTAAAAAATTTGAATGATACTGTTTTTGTTGAAGGAAATGTTCATGGAACAAGTAACGAAGTGTTTTTGGAGAGATTTTCATTAAATGCGATGCCTTTTGCCCGGTTTGAAGGGCAAGCCAGTATTAAGGACCCTGAAGATATTAAATCATCCTACATGGAATTTGATATTCAAAATGTGTTTGTAAGCCCCTCTGAATCGGAAAAGTTAATGCGGAAGTTCGGTGATCGGGATTTTGCTATGCCTTCACAGATTATTAATCTTGAATATATCCTTGCCAGAGGCAAATTTCAGGGGCGCATGGAAGATTTTCATGCCGATGCTTCTTTTAATACTGCTGCAGGGAAAATTACAACCGATATTCAGGTAAACAAGCAAGAAAATTCTGGAAAAATAGCTTATTCCGGAAATATAGCAAGTCAGGATTTGGATCTGGGACATCTCATGAATGATGATTTATATGATTATGTTGGTTTTTCGGTTAACCTGAAAGGAATTGGAACGGATAAATATGCGGAAGCAGAATTAAATGGGACAATTGACTCTGTAATGATAAACAATCGTCAATATGATAATATTAAACTGCGAGGAAGCTACTCTGATCAGATGTTTGACGGTCTTGTTAATATAAATACCGAACGATTTAAACTGACGGCTAATGGAAAAGCTGATTTTTCAGATGAAATTCCCAGTTATTTAGCTTCCATTGATATCCCGCTGATTGATTTCAAAAAAATGGGTGTTTTGGATCAGGACTATGAAGGAAACCCCGTTGCGTCTACCTCTATGCTTGTGCAGATGGAAGGAAATAGCATGAATAATATTGAGGGTTGGGTTGCGGCAAGAGAAACACAATGGAGGGATCAAGACCAGGAAGTAACTATGGATGAATTTACTTTACATATTAATGATAAACAAGGTGATATTCAGTCTATTGATCTTGTATCAGACTTTATTGATGTTCAGTTGGACGGTAGGTTTGATTATGAGACAATTGCTTCCGATATGAAATATGTTATCAGTAGTGAATTACCTGAACTGGCAGGAGGAGAGGTGTTTGATGCTGAAGAATATGTTAATGAGCTTGATACGGGGCATTATGTTGATCTTCAGATCACTCTGAAAAACACCGCCGAGATAACGAGTGTGTTTATGCCTCAGCTTCGGATTTCCGATAGCTCCCGAATCAATATTTCAGCTTCAGTAGATAAACAAAAACTAAATATTAATGGAAATATTGATTATATAGATGCCGGAATAATCAATATACAGGATATCCACTTATCAGATGATACAACCTCAAAATTAGGTTTTGATATTACCTCGAAACGAATACAACTAAACGATACAATTGGTATAGATAATTTTTCGATCCATGCAGGGACTTACCGGGATTCGCTCAGTTATAAGATTCAATGGGATGATGATACAGCGCAAAACATTAATAAGGGTAATATATCGGGTGTGTTAGGCTTAAGTGAGCTACCAATGATTACACTTAAAATGAATGAGTCCTCCTTTACAGCCAATGATACGACATGGAATATCAAAAAAAATAGTTATGCTTCTTTTGATACGAACCGTATTTCCATTAAAAATTTTCGTCTGGGGAATCAGTATCAGTGGTTAAGGTTAAATGGGGCTGTTTCTGCCGATCCTTCCGATGAAATGTTGGTGCAATTTAATTCACTGGACATTTCCAATATAGATCCGATTACGAAATCAAAAAACATCGATTTTGATGGAACGATTTCCGGTGATCTTAGAATGAGTAATCTGTATTCTGATAATCCAACAATTACATCAGATATTCGCATTGACTCTATAGGGTTTAATAATGAACATTTAGGAGATGCTGTTATTCAATCCGGCTGGGTGGATAGTCTGGATGCTTTGTCAGCTAATATTGAAATTAGGTATCAGGGAAATGTCGGTGTTTCTTACCCCTTAAAAGTGGAAGGGATGTTCTATCCATTTGCTGAAAAAGATAATTTTGATATTAATATGTCTTTGCAAAATTTTAAACTGCAAACAATAGCAGGATATCTTAGCTCATTTACCTCTTATTTCCGCGGATTAGCCAGCGGGAATATTCAATTAAGAGGAAGTCTTAATGACCCACAGATGACAGGAGAATTGCAGTTAATGAGGACTGCCATTAAAATTGATTATTTGAATACTACTTATTCTGTTGCTGATTATGTCCGGTTTAACAATAATGCAATTGTTTTTGATGATGTGAAGATCAATGATAATAATTCAAAAGCTACGCGTGGAAATCAGGCTATCCTTAATGGAAAAATCGAGCATAATAATTTCAAAGAAATTGAACTTGACCTGACAGTGGATGCAGATAAGTTTACGGTTTTAAATACTTCGTATTCAGAAGATGAGATGTATTACGGCACAGCGATTGCAACCGGAAAAGTAAAGATTTTCGGACCTACGCACGATATCTCGATTGATGTGGCTGCAAAAACTGAAAAAGGATCACAACTTTTCATCCCTCTTACAAATTCTTCGGAAGTAAGCCGGAGTGATTTTATAACCTTTATGAATGAAGAAGATACAGCGAAGACAATTTCTTTTGAGCAAGAACGTAAAGAAAATGTCAGAGGGTTAAATATCAATATCAATCTTGAGGCAACACCCGAGGCGGAAGTCCAAATCATTTTTGATGAAACTATAGGGGATATTATTAAAGCCCGTGGTTCTGGCCAGATGGAATTTAATGTTGACACAAGAGGCGATTTTTCTATGTATGGGAATTATACTATAGAAGAAGGCGATTATCTGTTTACGCTTGAAAACCTGATTAACAAACGATTTAATCTCAAAGAAGGAGGAACAATCTCCTGGTCGGGCGACCCGTTAGATGCAAATTTGAACCTTGATGCTGTTTATGATACTGAAGCACGACTTTATGATTTAATTGGGCATCTGGACTCTTCCGAAGTTTATAAAAAACGTCGCCCTGTTAATTGTATCATCCACCTTGACGGAAACCTCGCAAGCCCCGAAATATTACCTGATATTGCGCTACCCAATTCCGATGAAATGACCAAGCAACTGGTAAGGACGATTTTATACGTCAATGCCAATCAGGTTAACCAGCAGGAAATGAACAGACAGTTTTTGGGATTGCTGGTGCTTAATAGTTTCTTCCCGCCGGCCAATATTGCAGGGGGCTCCGGTGGTGGTATGTCGGATTATATGGGGCTTGGATCAACCAGTTCTACGGAATTGTTATCTAATCAGCTTAGTAACTGGTTGTCACAAATCAGTGATGATTTTAATGTGGGAGTTAATTATCGTTCCGGTGATGATATGTCCTCCGAACAATTGGAAGTGGCACTTTCTACCCAGTTATTTAACGACAGGGTTGCCATCAGTACAAATGTGGGTGTAGGTGGGCAGAATCCTTCAGAGCAGCAAAGTTTAAATGAAGATGAGACGGCGAACATCGTTGGAGACGTGAATGTGGAATATAAAATTAATGATAAAATCAAGCTAAGAGCGTTCAACCAGCATAACAGGACGAGTTATCTGGAAGAAAGTGGCCCATATACACAGGGGATTGGTGTGTTCTACAGAAAAGAATTTGATAAATTCATAGACCTTTTCAGAAATCACAAAGAAGAGGATGATACTCTAGAGGAGGATAAAAATCAGGATAATCAGAATAATGCTCCCGAACAAAGAGAGGTTGAAACGCAGGATACGGGTGAAGCAATAAAACCGGAAAATGATGATTAAATTTTTTATAGACAGTCAGTAATTTGCACCTGTTTTTTAGTTCCTGGGTATAGATGAGTCAGTAAAAGGTTTGCGTGTTTTTCAATTGGACCTAAGAAGTGTTTTTAACATTTTATTATTGCTATGGATTGATTTTTCTTTATTACTTTCGAAGCCACATAAACAGATTATAACAGGATGAGCAGGGCATTAGATATTATTAAGAACGAAGATTTTACAAGCGATAATTTAGTTTATTTGCTTTCTGCAGAAGGAGAGGAACGTAAGCAAATCTACGAGAAAGCGGCAGAAATAAAAGAACAATATGTAGGTAATAAAGTCTATTTTCGAGGATTGCTCGAATTTTCAAATATATGCGCCAAAAATTGCTTTTATTGCGGTATTCGCCGGGGAAATGGTACTATGGAGCGCTATTATTTGAGCAGGGAAGAAGTTGTTCAGGCGGCAGAATTTGCCTGGAAAGAAGGATATGGTTCAGTTGTTATCCAGTCCGGAGAACGTACGGATAGATGGTTTGTAGACCAGATTACAGAGCTTTTGCAGGAAATTGAAAAAGCTACAAATAATGAACTAGGGATCACATTATCCATGGGAGAACAGAATGAAGAGACTTTTCTGCGTTGGAAGGAAGCGGGAGCGGACCGTTATTTATTGAGAATTGAAGCTTCTTCCAAAGAATTATATCACAAATTACACCCTAACGATAAGTTGCATAGTTATGATAAAAGACTGAATGCATTAAAACTATTACAAAAATTAGATTATCAGACTGGTACCGGAGTTATGATTGGATTGCCTTTTCAAACTTTGGAAGATTTGGCTAATGATTTGTTGTTTTTCAAAAATCTGGATATTGATATGGCCGGAATGGGGCCTTACATCGAACATGAGCAAACTCCGCTTTTTCAGTATAAAGACAAGTTAATGTCAAAAAAGATGCGCTTCGAATTAAGCTTGCGGATGGTTGCTCTGTTAAGGATTATGATGAAAGATGTGAATATTGCGGCTACTACAGCTATGCAAACGCTCGATAAAATGGGACGCGAAAAGGCATTGAAGGTTGGCGCTAATGTGATCATGCCCAATTTAACTCCCGTAAAATATCGCGAAGGTTATTTGCTCTATGAAGACAAACCTTGCATTGATGAAGAAGCTGAAGAATGTAAAACATGTTTGGAAGCCCGTATTCATCTTGCCGGAAGCAAGATTGCTTATAACGAACAAGGTAATCCTAAGCATTATTATAAGCGAACAGGAAAAACAGAAAATTAGAGATCAGTCTAAATGATTACTTATCAGCTTGTATAAATCGTTTTTATTTATTGGCTTGGAAATATATTCATTTGCCCCTGCCTTTAAGCTTTCTTTCCGGTCGCTGGAAAATGCATAAGCCGTTTGAATTATTACTGGAATATTTATGTTTTTATTTCTGAGGGTCTTTGTGACTTCCAGGCCATTGGGTTCCGGCATTTGGATATCCATTAAAATAAGATCAATGTCCGGATTGTCATTGACTTTTTCTATAACCTCTTTCCCTGTAGCAGCACGACTTATTCGTAGGTTTACATGTTTTAAAATGGTTTGAAAGTAATGGAAATTCACATCGTCATCTTCAGCAATAAGCACATGTTGTCCTTTGAATTTTGTTTTGCGTGCCGGAGATTTTTTGCTTGAGTCCTGTTGATTTTCGCCGTTTATGTATTCTATAGTAAAGAAAAAGGTTGTTCCTGTTCCATATTCGGATTCAACCCATAATGTTCCTCCGAGTAATTCAGTACAAGCTTTGGAAATTGATAGCCCTAATCCTGCACCTCCATGATTTTTTTCCCTGCTGCCGGAAAGTTGATTAAATCTCTTAAATATTTGTTCAATTTTATTTTTATCAATACCGATACCACTATCCTGAACATAAAATTTCAGATGGTCACCAACTTTTTGATAACCAAATTCAATGCTACCGGCTTGAGTAAATTTCACCGCATTTCCTAATAAATTCATTAAAATCTGGCGCAAACGGGTTTTGTCAGTGATTGCAAAAATGGGATCATAAGGCGTTTTATAATTGAGCTCAATGTCCTGTTTCCCTTTTTCCTGAAGCTGCTTTTTGAACATATGATACAGTTCTTCCATAAGATTGTTGATATTGATTTCCTCCGGGAAAACAGATAGTTCTCCGGCATCGATTTTAGCAATATCAATTATGTCGTTAATCAAGTGAAGCAAATGATTTCCATTATTTGAAATTATTTCAGCGGATTCGCGAATTTCTTCCTTATTTAAATCTTCTTCCCGGATGATGTTGGCAAAACCAACCACAGCATTCAT
>JBNJGZ010000032.1:0-6020 GCA_051748065.1 Bacteroidota bacterium | reverse complement strand
CAACTCACGGTAATTGGCTTCTGATGTATTATATTCCTTTTCCTTTTGAGCAGGCTCGATATCAGATATCAGTGTTGTGAAATAGTGTTTCTTGTCTGAAAAAACGTTTACGGTTAACCATTTTTTTAATGGCTCTGAATACTGTTGAATGTATTTGTTTCCTCCATCAATTGCTATGGTTCCGTATAAACCAATCCAGTCAAACTGATCATTGGGTAATCCGGGAAGAATTGCGCAGGCGCTTTTACCAATAATTTCCCTGGCTTTTAATCCTGTGATTTGCTCGAAAGCCGGATTAACATCCAAAAAAAGGTAATCAACAGGTTTTCCTGAATTATCCAGTATGATTTCATGATAGGCGAAGCCTACAGGGGATTGATGAATTGCTGATTGATATATTTTCTTATCCATGGATATCTGATTATTTTGGATTTATCGTAAAAAAGAAGGGGGTTGTTAACTGAATGTCAAAATTAAAAAAAAATTAACATTCACAAACATAAATTGCATGTTATTTGACAGCTTTAATTGATTGAATTGATGGAGAGAAAAAAGTTTAGTTCAGGTGCTTGAAATCAAGTTTTTAAGTTTTGCTGTGTAAAAAAATCCCCCGGAAATATGTTCTTTCCGGGGGATAAAATGCTTTATTAGAAAGGATTTTGCCGTTACTTCTTGATAAACCGTTTTGTTATACGCTTGCCATTCTTATTTTGTATGTCAACGATATACAATCCACTGCTTAAATCAGAAACATTTAATTCGTAGTTTTCGGATTCAATATCAGTTAATTTCATGATCTTTTGTCCGTATACATTGGACACGCTAATTGATTCCATGAAAGAATTGCTGTTGATGTTTACGTTGGAAGAGGCAGGGTTTGGATACAGACTGATAGAATGACTTGATTTATTTGTTTCAATTCCCACAGTTCCTGTAACTTCAACGTTATCTATTTGGATTGTTGTTGTTTCACCGGTATTATCATTCCCATTATATACGAAAGCAATATGAACCTGGTTGCCTGTATAGTTGGTTAAAGGCATTACTCCTGCTGTGTCAAGAGTGCCATATCCATCAGTCGGTGACTGTGGAATAGTGAAATTGTTTGTTATGTCATCCCAGGTTGCTCCACTGATGTCCGTGCCGTCAAAGTCAGTGGAAATGTAAACGGTTAATGCATCATGGGTGTAATAACCGATGTTAACATCAAAGGAGAAATCATTGTTTCCGGTAAGGTCCAATTCCGGAGTGATCAACCATGCCTCATTAATTTCACCGGAATTATAGGCTGTAGCCTGGGCATATTTGTTTTGATCGTACTCTTTTCCTATCCAGGCACGATTACCTTGTTCCGGCATATTCGTCCAACCGGTTAAATCAATATCTGAATCAACAACAGTTGTTTCGAAGTCTTCATAAAGAAGTGTGCTTTGAGCTTGAGCCGTATTCCAGGTAAAAAAAGCTAAAATTGCGATTAGGGTAAATAAATACTTCATAGTTATATAGTTTTTATGGTTATTTCTTTATTATTCTTTCTACAAAAATAATAAAAAATGAGCCCTTTGAAAAGGGGAAGGCTTTATAAATTAAATACTATACCGATAGAAGCGGGGCAAGTTCTGTGGTTTGTTTAATCAATTTATTTGAAATCAGGTTTTAAAATAGAATGTACGTTTGTTATTCCAATATTCAAGAAGACTTTTTTTTGACTTCACCGCTCCATGAACAATGAAGGTCAAAATCATAATTAACACAAAAACAACAATATATAATGGTACGTGTATTTTTTTTGTTTTTTTTCTTGACACGTATTGAACAAATACTATATATTTGACCAACCGTTCAGTCAAAAAAATATATTTATACAAATGCCTAAAACAGAGCAACAATTTAAAGAGATACGCGATAATCGCAAAGAGGAAATCATTGATGTGGCGTTAAACCTGTTTGCTACGGAGGGGTATCATTCTACTTCAATAGCTAAAATTGCTAAGAAAGCTGAGATATCCAAAGGGTTGGTTTATAATTATTTTAAAAGCAAAGAAGAACTCTTAATTAAAGTTGTGGAAAATGCTGCAATAGATGTTTATAAATATTTTGATCTGGATAACGATGGTGTTTTGGAGACCAGTGAGTTAAAAAGCTTCATAGATGGTACATTTCATATGCTAAAGGAAAAAATTCATTTTTGGAGACTCTATTTAAGTTTTGCTTTTAATCCTCAAATTTTGGAAGTGATAACCCGTAATATACCGCAAAAGTCGGAAAATATTTTAGAGATGATGGTTGATTATTTCCGCCGGCAAGGAGTTAATGACCCTATGACAGAAACAATGTATTTTACCTCTGTACTGAAAGGTATTGCAGTGCAGTATATTGTAGCTCCGGAGCAATATCCGTTGGAAGATATGAAGAAGAAACTACTGGATCAGTTTTGCTATTTTAATGATTAGCAGTAGGAAACAATTTATAGATTATACTTGATAAAATTAAAATGAATTTAGTAACTCAAAAAAACATAAAAAAATGAAAAACAGTGTGCTAAAGAACTTAGGGTTTGTGATGTTCTTTTTGTTCTTAAGTGTTCCCTTAAAGTCGCAGGATGCTGATGCTATTGTTCGAAAATCTGATCAAAAGTTTCGGGGCGAATCCAGCCAGGGCAAAATGAAAATGACTATTGTAAGACCAGACTGGAGCAGAACGATAGAAATGAAAAGTTGGTCGCTGGGAAGTGACTATTATATGGTTTTGATCACAGCTCCTGCTAAAGAAAAAGGTCAGGCATTCCTGATGCGGGAAAATGAAATGTGGAACTGGATGCCTTCTATTGAACGGATGGTAAAAATACCACCCAGCATGATGATGCAGTCCTGGATGGGGTCTGATTTTACCAATGATGACCTGATGCAGGAATCTTCGATTGTACAAGATTATAATAAAAAACTCATCGGGTCTGAAAAGGTAAATGGCTACGAATGCCACAAAATTGAACTAACGCCTAAAGAAGATGCGGCTGTCGTTTGGGGGAAGATCGTACTCTGGATATCAAAAGATGAATATTATCAACTTCAGGCAAAATACTATGACGAGTTTGATGAACTTGTGCAAACTATGGAAGCTTCAGATATTAAGACATTGGGAGACCGCAAGCTTCCGGCTAAAATGACTATTAGTCCTACCGACAAACCAGGACATAAAACCATATTGGAATTTGTTGAAATGGAATTTAATGTCGATTTAAACAAAAGTTTCTTTTCTCAACAACAGATGAAAAGACTTCGATGATGTAGCTATATAGTTTAATTTTATATCAATCTTTAAATACCATTAATACAATCTAAAATTCTTAATATTTATGAAGATGTATTTAATATTTGCCTGGCGTAATCTTTGGCGCAATAAGCGAAGAACACTGATAACAGCTGCTTCGGTGCTCTTTGGTGTTGTTTTTGCCATTTTCATGAGTTCCATGCAAGAAGGTACGTACGATGGTAATATCGAACGGATCGTGCAGTTTTATACTGGTTATGCACAACTGCAACATCCGGATTACTGGGAGGAGAAAACGCTGGAACATACGATGAAGCCCGGGGATTCTTTATTGAATGCTTTACAGAAAGATCCGCGTATTACCCACATGGCTCCTCGTCTTGAATATTTTGCTTTAGCTTCACATAAAGATGCTACCAAAGTTTCCTCCATTGTAGGGATTGAGCCTGGAAAAGAAAAAGATGTAACAAACATTCTGGATTACCTGAAAAAAGGAAAATATCTTGAAAATGAGGATAACGGGGTTCTGATTGGCCGGATGCTTGCTGAGAATCTGGGATTACAAATTGGAGATACACTTACGCTCACCGGTCAGGGTTACCGCATGATGACGGCTGCCGGGCTGTTTCCGATAAAAGGGATAGTCGATTTCCCGGCTGAAGAGTTAAGCAAAACCACAGTTTATATGAGCATGGAGCATTGCCAGGAATTTTTGAGTGCGCCGGAAATGCTAACTTCACTCGTTATTATGCTTGAAGACCAGGATCATTTGGATGGTTTTCAACAAAACTGGATGAATAAGTTGGATGATGAGCAATATGCAGTGAAAACCTGGAAGGAAATGCAGCCTGAAATGGTACAGCAAATTGAAGCTGACCGTGCCGGTGGAGTTATCTTTTTATTTGTCCTATACATGATTATTCTGTTTGGTATCCTTGGTACTGTAATGATGATGGTAGCCGAACGTCAGAGAGAACTTGGTGTTATGATCGCTGTTGGAATGAAACGTTTCAAGCTTTTTATTGTAATCTTTTTGGAAATGATTTTCATAGGCATTTTAGGAATTGTCTCCGGCATCATCCTCAGCCTTCCAATCGTGACCTATTTCAAGTATAATCCACTTGAACTTACGGGGAAAGCTGCTGAAGCCATGACTGAATACGGATGGGAGCCCTATATGTATGTAACTATGGAACCACAGATTTTCCTAAATCAAGCCTTTATTGTTCTGGGGATCACCCTGGTTATTTCTATTTATCCTTTGCAAAAAATATTGAGAATGAAAGAAATCAACGCACTTCGTGCATAAAACTAAAATATAGATATCATGATTATTCCAGTTGCATGGCGAAACGTATGGAGAAACAGGCTTCGCAGCCTGGTGGTTATTATAGCAATAACGCTGGGTATATTTGCCGGTGTATTTGCCACATCTTTCATGAAAGGAATGGTAGACCAACGGATTCAGTCAGCTATTCAAACTGAAACATCCCATTTGCAAATCCATCATCCGGATTTCCAGCAGGAAGATAAGCTTTTGCAGTTTATCCCGGATGCCAATGCAAAGCTTGATAGCTTGAAAAAACTACCTTATGTGCAATCTGCAAGTAGCAGACTAACGATAAATGGTATGATTACGGCTGCCGGAACAGGTTCCGGGGTGACATTATCAGCTATTCAGCCGGAAAAAGAAAAGAGAATAACAAATATAAGCGAGAATATTGTTAAAGGAACATATTTTCAGGATATTCCTAAGCGGGTAAAACCAATTGTTATCGGAAAAAAACTGGCAGATAAGCTGAATGCAAAGATCAAGTCCCGCATTGTTATACAGTTTGCTGATACAGCGGGCAATCCAACTTCCATCGGATTTCGGTTGATGGGAATATATGAAACACACAATACGCAGTTTGATATGCGGCAAGTGTTTGTCCATTCCGAAGATGTGCGATATCTTACAGGATTACCTGAAGATGCCGGGCATGAAATTGCTGTTCTATTAAAAGATAATGAATTTTTAGAAGCTTCCGAAAAACAAATTGCAACGATGTTCCCGTACCAAAAAATAAGCACATGGAAAGAGCTTAACCCGGAGTTGCATTATATGAATGATATAATGGGACAGTATATGTATATTATCATTGTTATTATTTTACTGGCGCTCTTATTTGGTATTGTAAATACTATGCTTATGGCAGTATTGGAGCGTATTAAAGAGCTGGGCATGCTTATGGCTATAGGTATGAACAGGCGTCGTATATTTTTGATGATAATGATGGAGTCCGTGTTTCTTGCTGTTGTCGGTGGGATAACAGGAATTCTGTTGGGATACGGAGTAACGGAATTTTTTGGCCAAACCGGAATAGACTTATCAATGTATGCAACAGGGTTAGGAGCAGTGGGTTGGTCACCTGTCGTATATCCTGATATTGAAACCGGCACATTAATAGGAGTTACACTACTTGTTATCCTGACCGGGATTATATCAGCTATATACCCTGCTGTTAAAGCATTGCAGTTAAACCCGGCTGATAGCATCAGAACAGAATAGTTCCTTGTGAGTATAAGCGAGGAAATAATAAAAAAAGAGGAATAACGCGAAATAATTTACAAGTAGTGAATTTCGCAAATTAGAAAATATAATTAAAGTTTGTCAATAAAGTAAGTGTTTAGTTCATAATGTTCAAGTTCAAAGCCTGCCCCGCATTTATCGGGGGCTTGCGAAGTATTTAAAACCAAGGAGTCCCGAT